>DAHXLZ010000079.1 GCA_027365715.1 Methanomassiliicoccales archaeon
CACATACTCGTCATACTGACTGACATGACAAACTACTGTGAGGCTCTGCGTGAAATTTCGTCGGCAAGGGAAGAGGTTCCGGGCAGAAGAGGATATCCGGGCTACATGTACACTGACCTCAGCACGATATATGAGCGTGCAGGAAAGATCCGCGGCAAGAACGGCTCCATAACGCAGATACCGATACTCACGATGCCGGGCGATGACATAACACACCCGATACCCGACCTTACCGGTTACATAACAGAGGGGCAGACCGTTCTCAGCAGGGATCTCCAGAGGAAGGGAATATACCCTGCGATTGACGTCCTTCCCTCCCTGTCAAGACTCATGAACCAGGGAATAGGTGCCAGGAGGACAAGAGAAGACCACAGAGGTGTCGCCGATCAGCTGTACTCGGCCTATGCAAACGGCAAGGATCTGCGGTCGCTGAGCGCCATCGTCGGTGAGGAGGCTCTCGGCGCAAACGACAGGCTGTACCTGAAATTCGCAGATGAGTTTGAAAAGCGGTTCGTGAACCAGGGTGTTTATGAAGACCGGACCATTGAGACGACGCTCGACCTCGGCTGGGAACTGCTCAGCACACTGCCTGAGAGTGAAATGAAAAGGGTTAAACGCGACTATATCGGCAAATACGGCAAGTGGAGGAAGGACTGATGCCTGCACAGCAGATCAAGCCTACACGCATTGAGCTTATACGCACGAACAGGAGGATTAAACTGGCAAAGAGAGGACTGGATCTGCTGAAGATGAAGAGAAATGCGCTTGTGATGGAATTTTTCACAATAAGCAGGAAGGTCCGGGGCCTCAGGGAAAATCTCAGGGCAGATGTTGGCAAAGCACTTGAATCTATGAAAAAGGCCGAGCTCAGCAGCGGTGCAATGGAAGTGGAACGGGTGGCACAGATGTCGGCAAATTCGGCACTGGGAGTGGGAGCCAAGAACGTAATGGGAGTCAGGGTTCCGGAACTGAGCTACAGGGCCGGCGTTTCTGTGCTCAGCCCGGAGTACAGAGTGACATCTGTCCCCGCGCCGATAAATGACGCAATCAGAAGGTTTGAAACAGTTTTTTCATCCATGATAGAAATTGCTGAGAAGGAGAATTCGATGCGCAGGCTCCTCCAGGAAATAGACAAGACAAAGAGGCGATCGAACGCAATAGAGAATATACTCATACCTCAGCTGAGTGATGCTGCCAAACATATCAGGATGAGACTCGATGAGATAGAGAGAGATACATTTACGACGCTGAAAACAATCAAGAGAAAGATGGTTCAGCGCAGCGCTGCGGAGGAGGCTGCCTGATATGAAAGTCAAGTACAGGGCAAAAGACTTCTATCCAGCGGTAAGAATCACGCGGGAGATGATCAGGGAGAACAGCAGACTCAGGCTTTTCATCAGGTTGAGGATGCTCTTCATGATCATAAATCCGGTGATGGTATTTGTGGGGCTCATAATAGTTATGGCAAGGGTGTTTTGAATTACTGACGACATAGATGTACTCAGGGCAATAAAAGACAAAGAGGCTGAAGTTGAGCGTGACCTGCGGGAATTCACCAGGCAGCAGGAGGAAAAACTGGAAGCACTGAAAAAGGAGCTGCAGGCGAGGATTGACGAAGCTTCCGGCAGGGCCGATCGGGATTATGCGGAAGCACTGGAGAAAACCAGAAAAGAGATAGAGAAGAAGCGCAGGAAAATACTCTCTGATGCAAAGAGCATTACAGACGAAGTGGTGCTCAAGACAACTCTGAAAGACATTGAGAAAATCGTTAACACTCTCATCGAGAAGTACCTGGAGGAATAGGTGTGCTGCTGCGGTCGGAGAAGATAATCAGGGTCAGGATTATAGGCTCCAACAGCTGCAGAAAGACGGTAATTTCAGCGTTGCATGACGTGGGGGTCATGCAGCTTGAGGAGCTCAGTGGCGATGCTGCTGAGATGCTGCAGAAGAGGGTTGCAGCAGAGAGTTTTGAAGCGCTGAACAGGGAGATGCTCAGATTCAGAGGAATGGAAGCACAGCTTCCCCACCGAAGGGTCGGGGAGAGAAAATATTTCAATTCAACGAAGGAGCTGCTCGAGGCAGCAGCGATTGTGGATATTGACGCCGACATCAAGGCGCTGAAGGAGAGGGAGACGGTACTCAACGCTTCGCTGAGGGATCTCGACAGCAGGCTGCAGATAGTTAAGAAAATGAAGACTCTGGACTACGACCTTTCTATTTTCAAATCGTCACACGTTTCATCATTCATAGCGTCGGGCGGTGAGGAGACAGACATCAGGGGTGCCGTAAGCGGCGCTCTGGAGGGTGCCATAGTGAAAGACCTCGGAGGACCGTTCCTGATCGCTGTCCAGGTTGAGAAGGAGACGGAGCTCGCACGTCTTGCAAATGAAAAGGGCATAAGCCTTGTGGCCATTCCTGAAATGAGCGGGACGCCGGCCGAATTTGAAAGCAGGACTGGCAGGGAAGCTGATCTGAAGAGGGGGGAGCTGGAAGATGTTTCGAGAAGGCTGGCTGAAATTGCAGATGCCCATTTTGCTGAAATAGCGCAGATCAGGGAGCAGTTCGAGATAGAGGTGAAGAAGTACGAAGTGTCGGAGAAACTCGTCGGAACTGTGGATACGTTCGCTCTTGAGGGGTGGATTCCTGCCCGTCACTGCAAATTGCTGACAGAAATGCTTGAAACACTGACATCGGGAAATGCCCTTTTGTCCAAGGTGAAGACGGCCGAGGAGCCGCCGACACTCTTCCGTAATCCGAAAAGCGTTAAACTCTTCGAATTCTTCATCCGGTTCTATTCTCTCCCAAGGGAATATGAAATTGACCCGACGATGATTTTTGCATTCGTCTTCCCGCTCTTCTTCGGCCTGATGGTTGGCGACTGGGGATACGGGCTGGCAATACTTCTGATTTCGCTGTTCATAATCCACAGGCTGGATCATCCGGTGGCTCACAGTCACATACCGAAATTTCTCAGCCGCTTCGTTCTGATGATCATGGGTCCAAATGCACTGAAGACGCTGGCAAAGGCGCTCATCCCCTCATCTCTGGTCGCAATGGCTGTAGGCCTTCTCTTTAACGAGTTTTTCGGCTTCCAGTTACTCCCCTTCACCGTATTTGCAGTGGAGCCTGGACTGGCAAAGCTGCTGCTCATTTCAGGCTACATCGGACTTCTGCTCGTTTCCTTTGGCCTTGTGCTTGGAGCTGTAAATGAATACACTGTGGGCCACAGGAAGGGTATCGCAGCCAAGGCCGGCTGGCTTGCATTTGCATGGGGCATTGCAGTGTTTGGTCTCAATCTGCTGCACCGCCTGCCTGTGAACTTCAGCAACACCTCTGTATCTGTGCCTGTAGCGCTGATAATTGGCGGTGTGGCAACCGTGCTGATAACGGAGGGGACAATGGGCGGCATGGAGATTCCCTCCATAATCAGTCACATACTGTCCTATACAAGAATCGTGGGCATACTGCTGGCATCGGTCATACTCGCCAGCGTCATCAACATAGCTCTCAAGGCATTCGCCTCGACGCCGCTGCTGATACCGCTTGGTATCTTCATTGTAATCGTTGGACAGTTATTCAACCTGATCATTGCTGTGTTCGAGTCCGGAATACAGGGTGCAAGGCTTCTCTATGTTGAATTCTTTTCAAAATTCTACAGGGGAAATGGAAGGTACTTCAGACCGTTTGCCAGCCCCAGAAATTATACAATAAAGCAATTCGATATGGATATGAAGGGCGGAAAGTGATAAACCCAGGCATTCGTTTCACTGAAACGGCAGAACTCTGTGGCAGAAGAGAGTTAGCGGCAATATGACCCTTTCAACAGTGAAAGAAAACAGTTCGGTCGTGCTCATGGTAACCTCAGTCGCACATTTCATCAATGACGGCGAAAGCGCTGTACTGCCGGTGCTCATACCGCTCCTTGCATACTCGATTTCCAGCAGTTTAGAACTTGCGGCGGTGGCTGCGTGTTTCTACCTTTTTTCCTCCTTCGGCAGCCCGTTCGCTGTTTCCCGCGTTGCCCGGAGCGGAAACACAGGAAGAGGAATGGGCGAAGGACTGCTCATACTCGGTTCCGGAATAGCACTTCTTGGCATTTCAGCTGCTTTTCTTGGCACAGATAAGCCGATGGGATATGCGGGCATCGTAGCGTCGTCGTGCATAGCTGGTTTCGGTTCAAGCTATTATCATCCAATTGGAAGCGGAATAGTACAGAAGAGTTTCGGGGACGGTGCCACGGGCCTCGCTCTTGGCATCAACGGATCTGTGGGGAGCTTTGGGCGGGCGATATTCCTTACAATCTCGGTGATAGCTTTTGAGGCTGCAATGCTTTCCGGAGGATTGCTGATAATCGGGGCTGCATGCATTATCATAGCTGCTCCAATCATGCTCTTCTTCCACTTCTCTGAAGGTGAAACCAGACCCTCTGCCGGTACCGTGAATGTTCGCAGATGGAGCCGGGTATTACCGACGGTCAGGGGAACATGGCCCCTGATTGTTTTGACATTTGTCAGAAGTGCTGCTTCCACCGGAATAATACTGTACCTGCCGACTTATTTCATAAAAGAGCATCTGCTTCCTTATGGCCTGAGCCTTGGTTTAATGATGACATTCATAATGTCGCTGCCTATACCCGGCCAGATCGCGATCGGATGGCTCTCCGGCAGAATTGGCGCCGTCAGAACTCTGTTTCTCACCACACTGATGTCCGGCATCTTTGTAATTGTGTTCCTGCTGTATCCGTTGAACATTTACTTTGACGCAGCATCACTCGCACTCTTCAGCCTGTTTGCATTCAGCGGCTTTCCAATTCTGTTTCCAATAGCGACGAAAATGGTTGAGGAGGCAGACTCACCACTCAGCCGTGGAGTAATATGGACTGCCGTAGGTTCCGGTTCAGCAGCCAGCCCGATGATCATCGTTATTCTGAGCGAGGGATGGGCGATGGGCAGTCTTCAGGGCTCATTCCTTATTCTTTCCCTGGCAGCTGTAATAGTATCGGTTCTGTCATTTTCGGCAAGGATCACACGCAGCCAGAAGAAACCGGGCAGTCTGTAATCCACCCGGGAACGGGCGCAACCGGCATTGCAAATAGAAGATTGGCGCAGGGCCCGGAAGCGAGTGGGTGCCGTCTGAAATGAGCAGTCGTTTGCGGGCAGTGAGTTAATATCTGGAGTTGTACATGTTCGGACCATGGAACTGTGGGAACTGAACATAACACAGAACGACTGCCCGAATATAGAGACAACTGAAACTTTCAGGAATACATGCATACTGATAATGAATACTGAAATATCCGGAAAATATCAGGACATATTCGCAATAATATACTCGACTGAAAAGGATGAGCTGAATTCTGCGCTTAAGTTCCTTTCGTCGCATCGGAGAGTTTCAAATTTCAACCTGATATCCAAGAAGAGCGGTGTTGCCATGGTTTTCTACAGGATGGTGCAGACGTCCATGTTCCGAAAGACGGCGAAGCTAGGGTTTCGTATACACCCGATTATGGTAGGCATGGGGAAGGAAAAATGGTTCTACATAAACAGCGGGAAGAGACCTCTTACTGAGAAAGATGTGAACGATGAATTCACAACGATTATCTCCATGAATTCAATAGCACAGGAGGAATTCTTCCGGCAATATCCGGCTTCTTTCAACAGGCTCAATATGGCTCATATGATAGCGATGCTTTCAGGCGATGAAGTGAAGCTGATAAGCACAATAAATGAGCTGGGATTTTTTGACTGGCCGCGTGGTGCCAGCCTTACACAGCTTAGCAGGAAGATGAAGATGTCAAAGAGCACGCTTTCCTACCATGTGAGGGGAGTGGAAAAAAAGATCGCGAACATGCTCACTGAGGATGCCGGGGCCTGTAAGTGAGAAGGCGCGGGAATCACTAAGCGAAGCACATCACATGCCATTTGCACCGAACGCCGGGCAACCTGAATGCCCGGCAGATTGAGCAGGGATGCGGCAAAGTGCGCCGTCTCTGCAATGCATCTGGCATCAGACTGTTTCTGCATTCCGTTACCGGTGCTGCCTCCTCAAACAGCAGACAGTGTTTTCTCACTCCGGCTCACCATCGCCAGTGACATATCAGGGCAGAGTCATAGCAGGAGTCATCAGGCGCTTCGAAAAGAATCCAGGTAAGATCGTGTAATCGTCATTTTCCCTTCCTGTCTCTGCCCAATGCTCTGATTGTGGCGGCCAGTCCTTCGGGATCACGGGCACCTGCAAACTTGAAGAGCAGCCTGTCGCCCTGAATAAATACAAGATCGCCGACCATCCGGTCATTAACACTTACCTGCGGTTTGCCGAAATTTACTCTCTCCCTGTCCTGCACAGGGAGTGACCGGCTGTTCTGTGCAATTACGTGTTGGCATCGGTCAGGCTTGTGTTCTATCTGGGCGCAGGTTTCTCTCTGACAGGTGCCTTCCTGATATGCGCGTTCGTGAAGCAGCCCACCGAAGAAGAGTACGCAAAGATCAGACAGAAACTGAACAGACCTGTTCCTACTGAGATACTAAATAAAATCACAGCCTCACGCACAGCTTCTCACACAGACCGGGTGGAGGGGGGAGACGAATGACCAAAGAAATGGAATACACCAATCACAAAGGTCTGATCGGCGTTTCTGATACCGCCGTATTCGTATT
>DAHXLZ010000081.1 GCA_027365715.1 Methanomassiliicoccales archaeon
TTACAAGCAGGAGAACAGGCAGCTATGTTGAAAGGATTGGCCATCTGACAGTCTACAGGCTGCCATCGCCGGTGCATAACATGTTCTACCGTTTCCAATCGGTCACGTGGCTCAGGTTCCTTCTTCTAACCCCCCTCCTACTTCTCGCATCAGTAGTCATCATTGCGATTCACAGGAAGGATATCGGCGTGATCCATGCACATGAGCTTAACACAGCATTGGCAGCAGCATTCGATTCGTGGGTCTTCGGGATCATGTCTGTCATCACAATCCATACCGTCCAAGACTACATTAGTCCCACTTCCGATGCGCACTTCCACAGGCTTGCCAGACGCGCGCTGTCTCACTTCGATTCAGTCATGACTGTCTCCGACAGGATAGGAGCAGAGTTAAATCGACTGCTCAGCAGACCTGAAAGGCTACACAGGATGACATACTGGATCGACCTTTCAGTCTTTTCTCCAGAGGAGAAAAACAAGGCAAGGAGAAAGACAGGTCTCGATGACAGGTTCACTGTTTTGTTTGTCGGCCGCTTCGTGGAAGAGAAGGGAGTGAGGTTGCTTCTTGAAGCCAGCAGACGGCTGCCAAGGGATGATATTTCCATAATCTTCGCCGGAGAAGGACCAATGGAACAGGAGATAAGGAATGCTGAGAAGGAAAGGAGCAACGTAATGTGTACCGGGCCTCTAAGTCCGCCGGAACTGAGGTCGTACTACAGCGCGTCCGATATTGTTGTCATCCCTTCCATCTATGAAGAGGGATTCGGCAGGGTCGCAATGGAGGCGATTGCCTGCGGTACGCCTGTGATTGGCTCGGCGCGTGGCGGAATTCCTGAGGTATTCGATGAAACTGTAGGCATTACATTCGAGCCGGATGCGGGTGCTCTCGCCGCAGTGCTCTACAGGCTAATGCATTCTCCTGAAGAGGTAGAGAGAATGCGCTCGAACTGCAGGCACTATGCTGAAGAGCATTTTAACGTTTCCAACGCCCTCGCGGTTTCCTATGCTTACTCCAGGCCTAGATAAAGTCGCAAGGGTAAAAGCAAATGCGTAAAGCCGTCATGTTTCTCGTCTTCCGGACGTTGGGCAAGCGCTCGGTGAATTCTTCTGTAAACCTGCCCGGGTCTCAACATTCTTCCATATGTCCGCGAAGGACAGATGGACCAGTCGTTAGGGCGACCATACTCCCTAACGCACACTGAGTGCAAGGGTGTCATAGGCCGCCCAGGCTCGGCTTTGCGAACCCCGGATGGGATTTGGTGACAATGGAGGTTTTCACGTCCACTCCTGCACCGGATACTGGTTGACTCATTTTAGAATACCGCTCTGCGGTGAATAGTAGAACATCAGGATCGGGGAATGGTTGACTGGATAGGCAGAAATAAAAATCAGCAAATCAATGCAGGCATTGCGGTTATCGGGGTTTAACACAATAGAGACCCAAGCCACTACCGAGTCCTCTTGATAAAGGTGGTCTTATGCAATTTCCAGCCAATCAAAGCAATCTGAAGGAAAATGCACGCTCCGTATTATGTCATATTCACCGGGAATATTCTTCACGCCGATTTGGGTTTCGGATCTTTATTGATTCGATGTTCTTAAATTCAGTATATAGATGGATTACTATAGTTCTAAATAATCAATCCGTACTCAATTCAAAGCGTTCTCGCCTAGTTAAAAGGCGAGCAAAAGCTGTCGAAGCTCGTTATGGTGTAAAGTACATTCCTTGTGTTAACTTTCCCATGGACGTGATTTGGGGCGATTATTCACAAGTCGATTCTTTCCTACCCTCACCTCACTCAGTTGTCGTTGACGTAGGAGCGAATATTGGTGATTGGGCTATAATCGTAGCCAAACATTATAACGCATTTGTCGTTGCTGTTGAACCAGTGATATCCCTCTTCAAGAATCTCGAAATGAATGTTCAACTCAATTCATTAAATGGTTGTATTAAATCAATCAATTGTGCCCTCGGCGATCACGTTGGTACTATGCATCTGAGTAATGATACAAACACTGGGTATGCCATGGCATCAGATGGGAAAATCGGAACGGAAGTTGAAGCAATAGGTGATGACTATCCAGTAGAAACGCTTGATAATTTAGCGACTCGACTGAACCTTCAGTCAGTGGACTTAGTAAAAATCGACGTTGAGGGTAGTGAATTTGCAGTCCTTAAGGGCTCAACTTGCACACTTGCCAGATTCAAGCCTAAAGTTATGGTTGAGGTTCATTCGCAACTTTTGAAAAAGCAAGTGCTCGGGTTAGTAAGGGAGTATAATTATTCGCTCATTCATGAGAAGGTCAATTTCCATAACTCAATCTCAGTGCTTTACCTCCAAGCAAATCAATGATATTAAGGCCGTCGTGTATTATAATCAACGTTAATAGATTTTACTTGAAATTCCAGCACTACTTCTTCTGTCAGATGTAACACAATCGCAACAGTCAGATGTGCCAATTTCATTCATATACGTTCATTGTCGAATGATGAGTGCATCCTTCGTCTCGGTGTAATCGGTTTTTGCCTTCCTGGCCGGCCAAACGTAACAGTTCACCTTTCTGGTCCGCCTATCTGAGGAATCCTCGCGATAAACCAGTCACTGACGAGCGACCTAAGTACGAGCTCAGTAAAATTGATCATCTTCTTCAGCGATGTCCTGCATATGGAGGGAGTGCATCCGAGTGATTCAGCACCCTTCCACGTTCTCATGCCACTGACCTTGCAGTGCAGCACTCCCTGCCTGATTGCATGCCAGGATTAATGATGACTTGCGAGTGGATAATTTGTTCACTCTCCGGCGGTCGGTAATGAATATTGTGGGATCCAATGGACTGCCATCGATAATGTGTGATTTGTATCCGATGTACATTGTGATGATATCTTGTCCCTTTGTTCCTTATTTTATTCTGCTTGGGCGCTCCTACGTGGTTTTTCACCTTAACGCAAGCATAGACCTGACGGAAAGGTCAGGCGCCCGCAGCCCAGTTGATCAGTTGCCGGAGGCCGTTTTCAAGATCCACTTTGGGCTCCCAGCCAAGCTGTGGTATCGCATGGTTTGTGTCTGAGATATACACCTTCTGGTCGCCGTTCCGCCACTTATCAAATGAAACCTCAGGCTTCCTGCTGGTCGCATTGCCGATGTGCTCTACAAGCTCCAGCAGCGAGAGTGTGTTTTTGGGACCGCCTCCTATGTTGAACACTCCTCCCTTTAGACTGGACTCCAGAAAGGCATTGTAGGCAGCAATCAGATCCGTGACGAAGAGAACATCACGCACCTGCCTGCCGTCGCCATATATTGTTATCTTCCTGTTCCTGAGTGCGGACAGGATGAAGTGTGCCACCCATCCCTGGTCTTCATTCCCGAACTGCCTTGTGCCGTAGATGCAGCTCATTCTGAAGACCGCCGTCTTCAGACCGTATGTGTGAGAGTATTCCTGTACGTAGAGGTCTGCTGCGAGCTTCGATGCGCCGTACGGTGTGTGCTCGCATCCATCGACACTGAAGCTCTCGGGTATACCGTGTTTGAATGCTTCGTAGGCATACTCATACCTGTCGCCGTTGAGCCGGACCGGCAACTTATTGACATTCTCGCCATACACCTTGTTTGTTGAGCAGAATATGACTGCGGGGTTGCGTCCCGACTTCCTGCATGCTTCCAGCACATTGAATGTGCCCAGCATGTTAGTCTCGAAATCCTTTCTTGGGTCAGCAAGGGATGTTGTGACTGCAACTTGGCCTGCTGTGTGTATAACAGCATCAGCATCGCATAAAAGCTTCTCCATCCTGTTT
>DAHXLZ010000096.1 GCA_027365715.1 Methanomassiliicoccales archaeon
AAGCAGCTATTTAAGTGAATTATCATGGCAGACTGATGTGTGCCCGTCGCCCTGAATACTTGTCGGCGGAGGATGCAGGAGGTCTGCATTTTCCATCAGAAAGATTAATGACGGTCGAAGCGTAAGGCTGATCATAATGTCATTCATTGAGGTTGATACAGAAAGCTGTACAGAAAATTCCGTTTTGACCGGGAATGCGGAAGGCCAAAGGGGAATGGCTCTCATATCCGGAGGCATAGACTCTCCGGTCGCATCCTGAATAATGAAGAGCCGGATAGTCAGAATGGCCATCACAAACATTATCCTGCATCTCCATGCAGCTCCTGACTGCAGGCCTGTAATGATGGAAGCAACATCGACATCTGCAATCATAACGAGTCAGGCTGGACCAAAGATGCGCAGAAGCGCAGACGTTTTTCCCGGGGCTGAAGCTCCGGCGCCCGCCCGTTTCAAGCGCAGCATTCCCTTGTTGGATAATGCAATTTTCCGGCGGGCACGTGGGAACAAAACCCCTCCAACTATCAATACGTTTTGCATTAGACGGTTAATTCTGTCTCCCTGAAAGCGGAGTGCAGATTTCATTCTAGGCGGACGATGACAGATGAAACCCGGATACAATCCCATTCGAACCAAAGGAAGGAGGCAATCTCCTGTTAGGCTGCGGGACAGGCACCAGTGGTCTCGGCACGAGTGGTTCGGGTCCCGGCGCGGAAGGACTGAAGTCTCCCGGACCTTCGAATGCTCTCACTACCACAGTATCACGCCTCCTGCAACTGGCCTATGACCGCATTCAGTTCCAGGTAACTTCCGCCCCTGAGTATGCCCAGCATTACTCCTTTTCCGACAGCATCCTCTTCAAGAAGATTCGAGAATTCAAATTCACGTGAAGCGTTCTTTCCGCCGACTGTCAGCAGAATATCTCCCGGAATAAGGCCGGCCACCTCTGCCGGACTGTCCTTCTCAACCGTCATTATGAGCAGGCCGTATCTACCCTGCTTCATGCTTTCGGGAAGTCTGACATAGCTGAGTGCCACACCAAGATAGGGCCTGACCTCCTTCCTTCCGGTCAGTATGCCTTCCACCCTGCGTGCAATCCTGTTGACTGGAACCGCAATTCCTCTCGAGGAGACAAGAGCAACATTCATTCCGACAAGCTGGCCCAAGGCGTTCACGAGCGGACCACCGGAGTACCCGGGGCCGACCCTAGCGTCGGTGACAATTGCCTCATCCAGCGAAAAATTCCACCAGCCTCCCACCCTTTTTCTGACACCTGTTATAATGCCGGACGTTGCTCCAACACCAGCGTCATGCGGATTTGCCAGCGCCAGGACAAACTGTCCGACTCTCAGACGGTCCGAATTTCCCCTGCTGATCGGTTTGAGGCGTTCCCGGCACTCTACCAGGGCCATGTCCGATGCAGCATCGTGTCCCTTCACAATCCCTGGAAACTGCCTCCCTTCGACAGATATGTCCACTTCGTCAAAACCCTCGACAACGTGGAATGCCGTGACCACATGTCTGTCATCCCAGGCTATTCCCGTCCCCGCGTTACCGGGTCCACGCACAGAGAGGACAGACGGACCAGCCTCCATTGCAACTTTTTCGATCTCATCCGAAAAGGTTTGAAGTGCAAACAATGACTCGCTGCTCAATTATTCTCACCGAACCGGGTTACGCGGTGTGGATACTTGTTGACGGAGAATCGGTTAACCCAATCACATCAGTTATCGAAAACGCCCTGACTGTCGGGATGCTGGTAATGCGGCCTCTGATGTCCCTGATCGTACAGTCTCGAAATATATCCGACAAGCTGGTGAGAAGCTGCCACCGCCGCCGAAAGGTCCTCCCCATCCATGATCCTTCCTTCTATCACCAGTTCTTCCTGGCTGAAGATCGCATCCACCTGAATCCTGCCCCCCTCTGTTATCCATTTCAGAGTCATTCCATCCTCTTCCTTCGAATAACCCAGCCATCTCAGAGGGCCAAACCATCTTCCCATGAGACCGGACACCACGCGTCCGTTCTGATAGGCTGGAAGCAGGGTACTGAGAAGAACGATCCCTGAAGTTTGATGGCCTGTCCGGCCGGTGCCTGTAAGATACCGGCCACGATCCGTGACCACGTAGCCGTTCTCTGTCTTTGCAAGGAAATCCTGATCTTCCAGCCTCGCGAGTATCCTGGACAGAGTTTCAGAATGGATCCCGAGTTTTCTCTTCAAGCCTTCGAATGTGAATCCGTGCAGATCCTCCTCTCCTATGACGCGCATCACTGAAGAATCTCTGTCGGCAGGGGCAAATTGGCCCTCTGCCTCTCCTCCTTCGTGGATAGGCTCCATTGGCAATCCGCACTCCTTCCATATTACACCCATCGAGGATAAAACCCTTGGTGAACTTCCCGGCAGCGTTTGCGCATACGGCAATGGGATTCAGACAAAACATTGCCGTGAGCCAGGGGAAGCCGGGACCAAGAGAATCCACAAGTCAAGGCGAATTGGTCCAATTCTGCTGCTTCAGTGATGGAAAGGCATCAGCATGATTTACCTCTCGCGATGCCCACCCAAGCCTTTGAGCAGTGAACGCACCATGAAGTACAACGCAGTTGTATAGACAGCTCCAGCCACCGCACCAACCTCCCCCCCCGTAAAGAGCAATACCTTCACAAGAAGTCCGGGTATCCACGATATGAGGGATCCGCCTGAGATCTCAAGAGATCTTATTTCATTGCGCTTTCCAGGAGTTGTCCTTGCAGTGGCCGTTACGATTCCGAATGGAATTGAAGAATAGAACAGGCCCATTTCGAATGGTCCGAATCCTGTGGTGAAAAACACGGTGTTCCGAACCTGATGTGCAATGAAGAAAAAGACAATCAGCATTGTGACAAAGATACCAGCTTGTCCCCCCATACGCTCCGAATGTTTCATCTGGTCCTTGAAGACGACCGTCCTCGCCATTCTTCCGAACCAGCCCAGCTCGCTCGATTCATAAGCCTAGAGCATGACAAGCCACCGCTCAGCACACATCAAGCCTGCAGGTTGATACATAAGCATAGCCTGTGTAGAATCAGCATAGCTTTTACAAAGCTCCGGACAGTCATTCCGCAATTTCTTCTGTTCAAATCAGGCTGCCGTCACGGTGAAATCAGGCGTGCAACTGCGATTCCCGACAAATTATAAATCGGTAGAATCTGTCTCCGACCTGATGAATGAGTTCACTTTTTTTGGGCCATCGGAAATGCACAGCGTGATCAAAGGCGGTTTCTGCATCTCTGTTTTTGCATTGATAAGGAGGGACAACTCCTACCTGCTTGTCAGACCTGCCAGCCATCCCAAATGGAAGGAGGAATGGGCTCCCAACTGGCGTCTGTATTCTGAAGATGGAATCAGGCGGGAACTGGAAAGTTTGCGGTTTCCAAGTTCATATATAAAGGAAGGGGAACATCCCGATGCGACACTCGCCAGAATACTCAAGGACCAGCTAGGGCTCAAGACATACTCAGTCGGTACCTCCACCCTTCTTAATTTCTACGAGCCGAGTCGCAGATATCCTGGTCAGCACCACTGGGACTATTGTTTCATCTACCATGTTCAGACTGAAGAAATGCCTTCGCCATCTGCCTGGCTTTCAGAAGCGAATTACGTTCCAGCAGACAAGATGGATACCGCTGCCTTCGGAAGCGCTCAGGGGACAATAGCAGCAGTTCTTCAATCGGCCTGAGACATAAGCCCTTCTTTGTTCTTGATCAGATTCGCCTTTCCGATTTCCCCAATTGTTGGTTTTATCAACGTTGATGCGGCGTCCGTTTCATCAGCAGGGCATACTGCTTTATCCATTGCTTAGATCATTTGCCCTAATGAAATTCGGCATCTCTGGTCCTGGCAATCAAGCGAAAAGCAGAGTGATGCCCGCCATAGCCAAGGCTGGTCACTAAATAGTCTAAATCTACAGCAGGTGAATAGAGAAGACAAGGGAAGAAGGTGCTAAATACTCCTCCACGGCGTACGACAACATAGGCGTGTTCATGAAGCCTGGAATAGAGGCGGTGTACATTGCTTCTCACAATTTCCTGCACTACGAACAGGCAAGGCAATCCCTTCTGCAAGACAAGCTCGTCCTGCTTGAGAAGCATATGACCCTTCACAACGAACATGCAGTTGAGCTTGTCAGGCTTGCAGCAGAAAAGGAAATGTCTCTTGAGGTTAGTTTCCACCTGCGCTTTCGTACCGCGGTCGAACTTGTCAGTAAGATGATTCATCATGGCAGACTGATGTGTGCCCGTCGCCCTGAATACTTGTCGGCGGAGGATGCAGGAGGTCTGCATTTTCCACAGTATCTCCGAAGACGATCGTAACAGAAGTACTAGGATCGAATGAGTATATATAAGGAAAACAGGAAAAGCCAGCATTACACGCAGCCTCATCGACTCGCTTAAATCTAGATGCCTGTTTTCACCCATGATGCTGAACGC
>DAHXLZ010000109.1 GCA_027365715.1 Methanomassiliicoccales archaeon
AATCCAGCAAGCAAAACGGATCGACTGAAATCCGTATCTACAATATCCACGAAGAACTCTTCTCTGAATTTCGTAAATCTGAAAACATCAGAAAGCAGTAAAGACCTCAAAACGATGTCCAGAACCTAACCATATATTGACGCCATGTCTTTAACCAGGGTCTTTCTAACCACGGCCGTTTTCCGTTAGAAACCACGTCTCACGTCATCACTGCCTACAATCCCGTTGAAACTGCGTTCTCATCATCCCCATATTCGGGTGTGGGGGTGCCACACCACCGCTGCTACTTCAGATATGCAACAGAAGCAAGGTGCGCCTTGACGCCGTGCTGCAGCCTGTTGAGTGCAACAGCGAGTATTGTGCAGAGATTGCGTGTCAGAAATCTGTCCACAGACTCAATGCCCCTGACACGCAGCCTTTTCTGGAGAGCGAGGTGTTCCTTCCAGTAACCGTGATTGCCCTCCTTCCTGGAGCGCAGATGGTAGTCCTTGAGGTATGATGCAGGGTCTGCCTCATACCTGAGCATCTCGATATTCCTGAAGTAGGCGCCGACCTCCTCGTAACGGCCGTGGTTGAAAAGGAATGTGAGCATGTATCCAGTGGATGCCCCTGTCCTGTACCCTGCATCCTTCCAGTGTGAATTGTACAGTGCCGTTATGTGCTCTATGGAACCAGCAGGATTGAGCACCCAGTTTTCATGTATGTGGAAATGCGGCCTGATGCCGTTGATATGCAGCCATCCTATGTTTTCATATGGATCGTAGCCGCCGTCAATCCAGATATCCTTCATACCTGTCTGCTGACTGCAGGAACCGACCCGTTCCTGCAGCATCGGAGCGTCTGCCGCATTTGCTGTCACCGTCTTCTTTGCCATCGGAAGACCAACTTCAATGTCGTTTATGGTGTCGAGTTTGTATCCGGTGATTTTGTAATGATCGTTGTATGCGGCATCCCTGTCGCCATTCATGGCAGTGACGGGTATGCTGTCCTCGGCACACCGTTCGCCGATGTTCATGCCCATCGTCTTTCCCTCTGCAATTACCTCGTCCCTGATTATTTCGAAGAGCCTGTCCCACCCCTTTCCAATGCGCGTGTTGTGGAAATGCCAGAGTGTCTTGACTGATGGCACTTCCACCCTGTCTCCGCTCCTCCTGAAGCCGAGGAGTGCGGCATCGAGAGGGTTCGATTTCAGATAATCGGCCAGTTCGGTGTAATGGAGCATGCGCTTGAGATCCATCAGCATGAGCGCCTTCAGCATCGCACATGCGGGATACTTCGCTTCCCTCCTGTACAGCGAGGAAAGGAATTCCTCTGCTCTGCCGAGCTTCAGGCTGTGAAGGAATACGGCTGCAGATACAGGCGCTCCGTCCGTTCCGTCGCTGAAACCGGGGTGCAGCCTCTCGACGCTCTCGAGAGGTTCACCAAACATTCTCTCAACCAGGGCACGATATCTTATTATCTGTGTATCCACTTCTGACTCAGTCAAGGTGCATCCCCTATCCTTTGACAAGACAGGTAACGATGCACCTGACTCTAAATTTTCCGGTCTGCCGTCGATTTGATTTTCAACCGCCTGTCTTAAATACAATCAGTCTTCGTTAGAAAGACCCTATAAAGATGCATTATCATGGCTCAAGCTTACCGATAGTCAAGAAACTTGAGGATGCCGGATTTATTGTTCGGGTTGATGGATATATAAGTGCGAGAAAGAGAGCGAAAAATTGAAATTTTCACCTAAATTTACATCTCCAAATGAACCCCAATCACCGATTGGCTCACATCCTGACCTGTTCGCCAGTTTCTGGACGTGGCGTTTCAAGCTGGTCTGCACCTTTAATTTCTTAGACCACAAGTAGCATGTTAGAAAACTAGAATACATGTAATGCCATATTACACATCTGCTTAAGGCCCACCAAAGAGTAACTCAAAGAGCATGTTGCCAATACTATGCTTGCTGTCTTTCTCTCTGCCCGCGAATCGCTCCTGAGCCTTCGGCGGTTTGAATAAGGGGCGCTGCTCCATCCTGTAGCTCTTCCTGACTCTGTTTTCACCGGCCTTCTTGTCAATAGACTTGTTGTCAATAGA
>DAHXLZ010000208.1 GCA_027365715.1 Methanomassiliicoccales archaeon
CACTGAAATGAACCCATAAGTGGTGCCCTTTCACTCTGTCGACGCCCATTTCAGCCGCAAATGCGACCAGATCGGGCAGTTCGTCAACATTGTCCTCCATGAAGGTGCACTGAAGAGTAATACTCGCCCTGTTCAGACCGGTGGCGCTCAACTCATCCCTTATTGCGATGAACTTTTTTAGGTCTTCGACACGCCTTTCAAGTGTCGAGCCTTTCATTATCCTTTCCTGTGTCTCTTTAGAGGTGCCGTTCCAGGATATCTTCACGTCAGAGGCAACCGGGCAAATCAGCCTCGCCCACTTCTCAGGGCCAAACTTGGGCCATGTGCCGTTGGTGGTCAGATTCAATTTCACTCCATACTCTCTGCAAGTGTCTATTATGCTCAGAAAGTGCTCATACAGCAGAGGTTCTCCCATTGTTGATGGAATGATTTCCAGCAGACCCAAAGGAGCCAGTTCTTTCACCGTGTTATTGATTATGTCAAGCTTCATGCGTCTGTGCGGCCGCCTCGTCTCTATCCTTATTTTCTTGAGCGGGCTGAATTCACTGTGCTCTTCGCACATGGTGCAGCTGAGATTACAATCGTCGGGATTGGTGTCAAAGGTCACCCTCCACGGCACAGACAACACATCAACCCCGTCGCATCTGACTGCACATGCGGAGGCTGTTTTGCCCCCATCTGCATCTGTGTCCTCCGGCGTTCTACGCACTGTCGATATAGGTTTCCTGCGTTCCAGCGGCTGAGTTTCCTGCCTCACCTGCGTTCACCCCCTTTTCCATTCTCCCTTTTTCCAGGATGGAAAGGAAAATGCTCTCCAGAAAACGAACATGATCCTCTATCGAATGTGCCCTGCCATCTTCTGAATACAGATTGCCTCTCATCCCCAGCATAGAAACGTATTCCGGCGAATCGGCAGCAATCTGCATTTTCGCGGCCAGGTCGTGAACATCCCTGTGACGGAAGGTAAGGCCATTTACACCGTTGCTGACCAGTTCCGCCATGCCTCCATAGTCCGGGCAGATGACTGGCACCCTTGCGTGCAGCGCTTCCTGAATAACCAGAGGGGAGTTTTCTTCCCAGATTGAAGGCACAACGATCACATCGACATTGTTCAGGACTGTCCGCACGATTTCCAGGTTGTTGTACGGTCCGGCCCACTCCACATCGGCGGCCCTGTCCAGCGGCATCGAATCAATAATCTTCTTAAGAGCCAGGTCATCTGGAAATGAAGCAGAACCCCAGATTCTCAATTTTGCTCTTGTGGATAGTGCGCCGAATGCTTCAATAAGGTTGTTTACACCCTTGGCAGGCACTATCCGTCCGATGTAACCGAAGACGATGTGCTGCTCAGCTCTCCTCTTTCTTCCTTCAAGTCTGCCGTGATCGAATCCGTAGCGTTCAAGGACCATTTTGGAAGGCTTGAGGTCAAGTTCCGAGGAAAGTCTGGCAAGGAGATGAAGCGACGGTGAAACAAGGACATCTATGCTGTCGAGCTGCCGGCGTATTTCATTCATTCTGGAGCTTATCCATGCGGTCCAGTATGAAATGTCCAGATGATGCATGTCAGCAGTTCCGGCATGCATCCTCGAATAGCATCTCTCTGCACACCTTTTATCTTCCTGACCAAGACACTCCGGCCAGTTTCCTGAACCGTCGGGCGTCATCTGCAGGAACTGTCCTCTGGGGCAAGCCAGCCAGTAGTCGTGCAGTGTGTAAACGACTGCAGCACCTTTCTGTTTTGAAATTGAAGGAATGCCTGTCGACAGGTGATTCAGGTGCCCGATGTGGACAACATCCGGTATTTCGGCATCCATGACCTGCCTGAACTTGTCCTCTATCGCCCCGGTCTTGAATTTGTCTTTGGAACTGTAATGATTGACAACATACAACCTGATGCCGTTCTTCTCTTCGATATTCAGACCAAATTCCTCAACGTAGGGATTCTCCTGCCTGCAGAATACGGCAACATCATGCCCGTTCCTTGATAACCCCTCGCTCACAAGCTGGGTGTATATCTCAGAACCAGCGTTGTAACGTGGTGGATAACCATGGATAACTTCAAGAATTCTCACTCACGACCTCCTGTGCTCAGAGCGCGATGTAAGCGTGGAGCCAGCTGGTTTGAAATATTTATCCTGTTCTGAACAATTCTCAAACTGCGTATTAACAGGCAGAACGTAGTGCGTAGTAAAGAAGTGCAATCAACAGGCTACGGTGGAAACAATGGGCAAGATGTGTTCACAGAAACCAACAGTGCGGCTGTTCAAATGACAAGTTGCTTTCGAGGCTCGCAATGCTTTCTTCAACCGACTTTGGCTCTGGGATTCCTACTGTTTTTATCATATTCCAATACAAACGCATGCATGTCTTTCCAGAACCTCGAAAGACCTTTGATGCAATCAACCCGCTTGTTGCGAGGAACAAGCAATTTGTTGGGGTGAGCAATTCTATTTCTCATCTTAACAGCTGAGTCGAGTGTTTCCTCGCCGATTCCTTTATACCGCATCTCCCAAATTTTCTTAACCGCGGGGTCGTTTTCCACCACCACGACCATATCCTCCAGCCCAGCGCAGGACAATGTGCTTTCCTTTTGGTCTATGCTCAATCCCTTAAGTCGATTTTGTTGCCCTGGACGCAATTTTCCCATCCAAGCATTCTTGCGCTCAATCTTTGAGTATGCCTTCTCAATTGCTTCTCTTAATGCTTGCTCAAGCGACATGAGCATTATGTATGAGTAAACATAGCAACTTTTCCTGTTAAGGTCTGCATAGGTAAGGACGCCCACTGGTCCATCTTCTGTTGTAACAAAATACAGATTGGGCTCATCTGTTACAGGATTATCGTGATATGCTTCGCATGCTTTGATCTTGTCAATAGCTTCGTGAAGTGTTTTCCGTTGATCGATAGAAAAACTCCTGATTGGCATTACAGGTATCGCATCTAAATCATAGTTGTGTTTGTGGATATCACTTACTCGCACGAATCCTTGAAGTTCGCCATTCTTCCAGAATGGCAAATTGTCAAAATCCCCACATTTCGCCTTCTTTGCCTTCTCCTCCAGAAAATAAGACTCTTCACGTTTCACACACAAAGTCTCCGATAGAGGCGTCATAAGTGACGACACAGTGAACAGTTCATCGCCCATTAAATCTCTCAGTCCCATCAGACGATCCTTCACAGCAAGAAACAACAATTGATTATTACTAATTTGTCTTGCTATCATCAATGCTGAAGGCGCAATAAATGTATAATGTGATTGAGCCCATATGAGTAGAGAATAGCATCACAGGATGCATTTACAGAACCGAAACACCGGTTCATCAGCTCCAGTCAGCTCATTGCTTCTGTGAGCCGGCAAATTGTATCCTCTCATTCACCGAGTATGATTTCTAACTCCTGAGCGGTTATGACGACTTCCGTCTTCTAGCGTTTTGCCCCGGGGTATTGAAACAGAATTAGATGTGATGCCATATCACACGCCTGCTTAAGGCCCACCAAAGAGTAACTCGAAGAGCATGTTGCCAAAACTATGCTTGCTGTCTTTCTCTCTGCCCGCGAAACGCTCCTGGGTCTTCATCAGTCTGAATACGGGGCGTTGCTCCACCCTGTGGCTCTCCCTGATTCTGTTTTCACTGGCCTTCTTGTCAATAGACTTCTTGTCAATAGACGGCGCTGCGAATTTGAAGATGTTCTTTCCAAGTTCTTCACACACATGTGTTCTATTGGCTGATGTGTCATAGCCGCACTTGCATTGCATACAAGTGAAGATTATGATTTCACTCTTTGGAGCACTCTCGAGCACTTCTGGGTCAGCCCAGCGTAATTTGCCTCCGCAGCATCCGCACCTCAGGTCCATTTTGCAACACCTCTTTGATTGACAGCAATATTCCGTCTAGTAATGAGTAGACGATGTACTATATACGTTTTACTGAGAGGTCGCCGATAACCCGGTAAAAGGATGATAAGCTTGTGAACCTTCACCTGGCCCCATGAAGGCACTGGA
>DAHXLZ010000129.1 GCA_027365715.1 Methanomassiliicoccales archaeon
AAGCACGCTACAGCACGAACAAACGGTTGCCTCCCTCAATAGTTGAGGACATGAGAATTGCCTACAGGAAGTGTCTGCAGTTCATTGAGACAAGGGCGCAGGAGGCAGGACAGAATGAAGTGAAGGACTTCCTCAAACGCCAGGTGCTGCTTGCTCTCGACTACAAGGAGAAAGAGATTGAGGAAATGCAGCTTGAAAGCATGGACGACAGTGAGTTCCAGAAAGTTGTCCGTGACAGGATAACCAGGGCAATGACAGGCAACGGCACCAGGCAGAAGGTTGTCGGGCTGAATGACGTGGAGAAGTTCATTTCCGAAGGTTACGATTTCGTTTCACAACCGCCTGGCGACAAGGCAATTGTCAAACTACCATTCTGATCACGAAACTCCCCCTTTTTGTGTAAAAATAGCATTCCGGAGGACTTTTATTTAAATAGTCATGTCGGGAACAGATCGCATTTCATTTTCAGTTTCTGAATACTCAGAGATTATTATAGTCAGGCTAATGGCCAAATTATCTTCTGCTCTGTTTCAGTTCCTGGACTTCGAGTTTGAGTTTTTCAACTTCCCTGACAAGATCCACCTGCCGTGATAAAGAGTCCATCTTCGCACTCAGTGTTTCCTCAATGCGGGACATATCGGACTTCATTTCATTTCTGACAGAAGCCATTTCATTTCTGACAGAAGCCATTTCATTTCTGAGCGACTCGTACTTGGCATTGAGGCCCTTCAGCTCTCCCTCCACCTTATTGAATTCGGGCAGGAAGAAGCTCTTAATCCCTTCCAGGATTGTTTTCTCTCCGGGCATAGTCAGAGTCATGCATGAGCGGGATAAGACCCTATCGGGAGAAAAGGTCCGATCTACTCTCCGGAGGGCCTGCGGGATCAAACCTTGAGTTGAAACCGCTGCCTCAATCTGCAGATATGGCAATTTGCCACGTGGCAAACGGATTAAGCAGAAATGCGTGATAATGGGCAGACTCTGTGAGCTGCAGGTACTTCTTTCAGGCGGACCTTCCAGTCTTTTTCCAGCAGGAGATTTTAATGCCATTTTTGTCATGGTCAAGAACCGATCGATTGTTGGAATTTATATAATAACATATGAATATGTCATCGAAACTGCGATTCTCCCAAAAATCATTTATACAAAGAGTAACATACTGACATTTATGTTTTCGACAAAAAGCAATAGAGACAGAACAGGTGCTATATCGGGGAAGGCTATTGCGGTAGCAGTCATTGCGATATTTATCGTGGCTGCTGTGGCAGGAGCCATCTATCTAACAGCGAATCACAAGCCAACTACAAGCTCTTCGAAGACAACACTGACAATAAACTGGAGCCTGGCCGGTTCAGAAGGGAGCTACATGGCAAAGACCGTCATTCCGCTGTTTGAAAAAGCATATCCAAACATAACAGTGCAGTACTCAACATTGAGTGCGTCCACAATCATCAGTTCGCTGCTGTCACAGGAATCAGCCCACCATGTGAGTGTGAACATCATCGAGGAGGATAACATGGAGATGGGAGCCCTTGTTTCTCAGGGTCTGGTGACACCTCTTAACCCCTATCTGAGCCAGCTTGAGCCAATGAATGGCAGCTCAACGGGCATCACGGGCAGCGGTGCGATTATACCCGCATACTACAAGGAAGGTCTTTTCAACGGGACCTACTACTTCTTCCCGTTCAGGGGGAATGTTCAGCTTGCCTACTACAATCAGTCGGCACTGACAAAGGTGCACGCAACCGTCCAGCCGAACAACGCTACAAACCTGATGACTGACATGATGCTTCTCAACAGTAACGGCTATTCCCACCCGTTCAACATGCAGGGACACGGCGGTGCGAGTACACCGACTCAGGTATTCCAGTGGATGGCCGAATTTGGCGGAAATCCGATGGTTTTCAACACCACGGGAGACATTGCGGCACTCACATACCTTCAGAACATGATGAGAGCCGGGCTCATGTCGCCAAACAATGCAACCGGATACTGGGGTTCATACAAGGGGCTCGCGGCCAATAACTACCAGTACATCAATCAGTGGCCCTATGTTACAAGCCTTCTCGGCGGACTGGGAATGAACAACACAACAAACGCTGCAAGCAGCGGCACACGATACAACCTGGGCGTAGCGCCGGTGTTTGCAGGACCAAACAACAACGCACAGTACGTTGTCGGAGGCGACGTTCTTGGCATACCGGCCAACTCTCCAAATGTCTGGGCATCTCTTGACTGGATGAAATTCGTAAACAGCTACCAGATACAGAAGGATCTGCTGATGAACCTCAGCTGGCCAGTGGTTAACGAACTCGCCTACCAGAACCTGCCGTCAAGCATAAGCTACCTGTTTGGCTACTTCCATTACGAGGAGTCGCACGGGATATTCAGACCGGCAGTACCGTGGATGACACAGTGGAATGCAGTCTTTGACACAGCCTGGGGCGTCATAATTGGCAATAATGGCAATGTCACACATGCTTTGAGCCAGGCAAACTCCAGCATGCTGAATTACCTCAAAATATACTACGCCAATAACGTTGCAGCATACCAGAGCGGGTCGTATTACCCATCAGGAGATTACACGGGCCCGACATGAATTGAGAGGTTGCTTCCGTGGTCAGCAAGACCATAAGATTCCTGCGAAGGAATCTGATGGAAATCCTTTTCCTTTTACCTCTTTTCTTAATGGTTTCAGTTATCACCATTTATCCGATTGTTTATGGCATCTACCTGGGTTTTTCCGAATTTTCCGGCAATATCGGGCTTGCAAATTACAATTATGTGTTTTCTGCATATAATGTGACCGGAGCAATAATCAACACGATGTTTATTGTCGGTGCAGCGCTGACAATCCAGTTTATGCTCGCTCTCCTTACCGCACTTCTCCTTAACAGGGATTTCAAAGGCAGGGGCTTTTTCAGGACTGTGATAATGGTGCCTTTCGGCGTCGCTACCGTTGTGAGCGGAATAGCATTCACTTTCATTTTTTCACCTTCCGGTTGGTACCTCAATTCATTTCTCATCCATCTGGGTCTCATCAGAACAGGCATAGACTGGATCAGGCCAATCCCAAGGGCAATAATATCGATAGCACTGGCCGATTCATGGAAGAACTTTCCGCTGATCATGCTCATACTTCTCGGCGGCCTGTCATCCATTCCTCAAAGCCAGTACGAGTCTGCTGCAATAGACGGTGCAGGATTTGCCAAGCAGTTTGTGTATATCACCCTTCCAGGCCTCTACCCGTTTATCATGATAGCAGTCACAATCAGACTGATACAGGAAGTCAACATACTTTCACTTCCACTCGTACTGACGGGATATACGCCGGCGTTTCTTGGCACACTTTCGTTCCAGATTTATGAACTGTTCTCTTTAGGCTCGGCGAACCAGGCTGCCGCAATCGCAACGTTGCTGCTGGGAATTGTGATACTGCTGGTTACTGTTTACATTCTGATATCTAGAAGATTGGGAATGGAGGGATAAGTTCTGTTCAATTCAAGAAGAATGACACGTGATGCCATATGGTATCTGCTTTTAATAATCATAACGGGGTTTGTTCTCTTCCCGATATACCTGATATTTCTGGTTGCTTTTGGTGACAAGCATCAGGTTTTTGTCAGTGTGCCTCCGCTTATACCTACCATGTACACTTTGTCAAATTTGAACACTGCACTTCATACACTGGATATAATTGGCCCCCTCAGCATGAGCATTGAAACGTCAGCCATGGTAACTGCCATCTGTCTGGCTGTCGGTGTACCTGCAGCATATTCGATTTCAAAACTTCCTGCCAGGGCAAGATATGCATTGATAATGTTCCTGTTCGTTACAGAAATGGTTCCGGAGATACAGATAGCAGTGCCGATAGCAGCGCTTTTCATACGACTCGGACTGATGAATACTGCATTAGGCCTGGCACTGGCACAGAGTTCCATCGCAATACCTATGATCACGTACATACTTGTAGGAACCTTCAGAACAATTCCGCCAAATCTTGCTCAGTCGGCTGCGATAGACGGTGCCACAAAATGGAGAGCGTTTATTTCGGTTGAACTTCCACTCGCACTGACCGGCATTTCTGTGGCAATGATCCTTGCGTGGCTCTTTTCATGGGATGAATTCATATTTGCTGAGATTCTGGTGCCCTTCGACCCGACAATACCGCCAAAGATTTTTTACTACATAACGAGAGGCGCGGGCGGCATACCCGCAGCCGATGCATATTCAATCATACTGATCATACCTGTGATTGTGATGACATTTATACTGCAGAACTACCTGAAGAGCGACGTCATGGCAGGCGCGCTGAAGTGAGTGTGATTAACTGGCAAAAGTCATTATCGAGAAGATAGAAAAAACATTCGGATCCACGACAGTACTCAGAGACATAAATCTGGAAATCAGGGATGGCGAATTTTTTGTATTGCTCGGACCATCCGGCTGCGGCAAAACCACCCTCCTCAGAATTGTTGCCGGGTTGGCAGAGCAGTCCGGCGGCCGCCTGATGATTGGCGACAGGGATGTTTCGTCACTGTCTCCACGCGAGAGAAACATAGCAATGGTCTTTCAGGATTACGCACTCTACCCTCACATGAGCGTGGAGGGCAATATCTCGTTTCCGCTGAAAATGTCAAAGGTTCCGTCAGAAGAGATTAAGAAAAGAGTTGCCGCTATCACAGAATTGCTCCGGATCGGAAATCTTCTGAAGAAGAAACCGAGAGATCTGTCAGGAGGACAGAGGCAGAGAGTGGCGATAGGAAGGGCACTGGTCAGATCGCCAAACGTATTGCTGATGGATGAACCGCTGTCGAATCTGGACGCCAAACTCAGAACAACGATGCGTTTCGAGATAAAGCGCATTCAGAAGGAGACGGGGATTACGGTGATTTACGTAACGCATGATCAGGTCGAGGCCATGACGATGGGCGATAGAATCGCGATTCTCAACGACGGTGTCGTCAAACAATGCGGAACACCAGCTGACATATTCCACAAACCGGTTGATTCATTTGTAGCTACTTTCACCGGCTCGCCCCCGATGAACATGCTTGACTCCGAATACATAAGGAAGCAGCTGGACATCAAGGGCGATATGCTTGTGGGAATCAGGCCCAGGACAGTGAGTCTTTTACCCGCTGCCGGAAGTACTTTCATAGAAGCCAGGCACAGAGGAACAGATCTTCTCGGAAACGAGCTGCTGGTACATTCTACAGTGGAGGATGAGGATTTTGTGTTCCTGGTCAACATTAGTGAGCAGGATTCCATCAGGGATGTCATGAAGCTTTACGTTTCACCTGAAAAGGTATATCTCTTTGAGAGGACGACAGGAAGGGCCGTGAGATTCGGAATGGCAGAATAATCAGATGAGGCTGATTGATTTTTTCTTTACAATCCTTCTACTGAGCTCGGCGAGGTCGACAGCCACTCCCGTTCCGGGGCCGGTGGGGACTTCCATCTGTCCCCTGCCATTCATCTCGAACGGGCGCGTGATGATATCCTTTGAGAAGTAGCGCGAACTTGGAGAAGTGTCACCGGGGAAGTGCACGTTGGGAAGAGTATTGAGCGCCACGTTGAAAGCCCTGCCTATACCCGTTTCCAGCATGCCGCCAATCCAGACAGGAATGTTTGACTTCATAGCAACATCATGAACTTCCAGCGATTCTGACAGACCGCCTACACGTCCGGCTTTTATGTTTACGATCCTGCCTGATCCGAGTCTGCTCATCATGCCTACACTCTCCGGACCCTTTATGCTCTCGTCAAGACAGATTGGCGTAGAGAGCTTTTTCTGTAACAGAGAGTGCTGGAATAAGTCGTCGTAATCCAGAGGCTGCTCTATCATCTGAAGATCGAATCTGTCCAGCTTGCGCAGATGCGCGAAATCAGCAGGAGAGTAAGCGGCGTTTGCATCCACCTGGAGAGGAACATCGGGGAATCTCTTCCTGACTTCCTTCAGCACATCAGTGTCCCAGCCAGGCCTGATCTTTATCTTGATTCTCCTGTACCCTGCATCAACACTCCCTGAAATCACGTGAAGGAGGTCGTCGACGGACTTCTGTATCCCTATGCTTATTCCGCATTCGATTCTTGTCCTGCTCCCTCCAATCATTCGGCTGAGTGGCTGTTTCGCGCTCTTTGCAAACATGTCCCAGAGTGCCATCTCCACGCATGCCTTTGCCATGCTGTGACCGCGAATCCGCTTTGTCAGAGCACGGAAGTCGTAAGGAGAATGAAGTTCTGCGCCTTTCATGGACGGGAGTATGTAACGCGATATGACATCCCATGCCATCCTGTTGTATTCATAAGAATAGTAAGGGGAGGGTTCGGAAACGCATTCACCGTAGGACTCTGTTCCGCCGCCTTCCAGCCTTACCAGTATCGCCTCCTTGACGCGTGTCAGTCCAAAGCTTGTTTCAAACGGGCTCACAAGCGGGATGCGAACAATCATGAGTTCCGCCCTGTCTACGGTAACGGGCCCTGTTGTCTTCATGCTCTTTCTGATTTGTTCAGCCATGTCGGTTGCCTCCTTCCATTACGCGAGCGTGGACTTTATTCTTTCGAGCAATGAGATGAACATCTC
>DAHXLZ010000143.1 GCA_027365715.1 Methanomassiliicoccales archaeon
TGCAATTTCTGCAGTGCTCATTTCCTCCGGTGAGAGGACAGACAGCGCTTTCTGCTCATCTTCAATTAGTTCTCTCTTCCTGCAAATAGAAGCGAATGCACTCTCCTCGTCTGCCGGGATGAAGTATATATCATCTATCCAGATAGTGGACAGTTCGCCTTCATCCAGAAGGCGAAGGGCCCATTCCCTTACCTCCTCATGCGGCCTGGATGTGAAAAGATGAACACTGGCACCGCGCTCTTTAAGCATTATCAGGGGGCCAACCGTCCTTAGCAGCTGCCTGACCTGATCCGCGCCGTCTATCTTCTGCTTTTTGGCATCGAAATACTTCTCCACAATTTCGCTCTCGAATTCATATGCCCTGGCATCCTGACCCATGACATGCGACAATACCTTTCTGTGCAGCTCGCGAAGCATCGAGCTCTTGTCTTCCATGAGTATGACATCGGCTATTCCGGATAGCAGTATACTGTGAGAGAATGAAGAAGGGGTGTCCGTGTAACCGAAATATGAGACGCTCCTCCTTCCGGTTTCGATGTCCTTCAGAATCTGCTTTGCGTGCTCTACGTCCATTACATCATTCATTATTTCATTGTAAGTTTCACGTATAACGGGAAAATCCTCAATCTCACCCAGCTGCTCAAGCAGGGAGCTTGAGCGCATCTGCTGCCTGGAGACAGAAAGCTCCTTTCCCCTGTAGTTTTTCAGTATCATGAAACTGCGCGCGGCGACATGCCTGAATCGCTGTTTGAACAGCTCCGAGTCTTTCAGACTCCGCATCAGTGTCTCCTTGAGATCATCGGATTTAACAAGCGAATGAATATCCTTCAGAGGTATTTCCTTCGGCACGCTTATCAGAAAATTGTCATCAGATATTGACACACTTGTGTTGCACTTGAACTTCTGAGAAATGGCAAATGCGATAGCTCTGGACAGAGCATCGTTTGTTCTCCGCCCGAATGCGTAGTGAAAGACAATTGCCCTGTTCCCGCTCTCAGAATGGATTATCCCTTCCACAAGGAGCTTGCGATCTGTGGGCAGTTCGGGTATCATTCCCTTTTGCTCGCGGAAATAGTTGAGTATACTCCTTGCCGACCATCTGTCAACGTTATAGTTCAGTGTGATGTGTTCGATGATATCCTGTTCAGATTTTACCATAAGTTTCTCCATCTCGCCCCTGAACCTGCCAACATCCTCAGAGAGGTCGAAACTTCTCGGCAGCATTTCACCAGTCCACGAAGGTACGGTTGGTTTCCTCCCCTTTGCATCCCTGACAAGTACAGTGGTTCCGCGCGCACGGATGAATTCATAGCTCCTGCCGCCAAGAACGAATATATCCTTTGAGGAAAGGCGTTCGACGAATTTGTCCGAGAGCTGGCCAATCGGCACCCCTCTCTCACTCACTACATCATACGATGCTTCCTCTGAAATCGTGCCGAGATTGAGGAAATAGATCAGCCTTGCACTTCGTTTTTTGCCGAATATCTGCTCCGTCTCATCGTACCATATTTTCGAGTAGACGTTTTCGAAATCTCCTTTGCTTCCCAGATACCTCAGCACTGAAAGGAAATCCTTTTTTGAAAGAGTGCGGTAACAGTATGAGCGCCTGACAAGTTCAAATGCTTCAATGACTGTCCATCTTCTTTCAAGGGACATACCGACGAGGGATTGTGCAAGGACATCCAGACTGTTCTTCGGAATGTCTACCCTGTCTATCCTGTTGAGCATTGCCGATCTTGTCAGGACCGCGCTCTCAACGAGGTCATCCCTGTCGAATACGAGCAGCCTGCCGGTCGACATCCGGTGGATAGAATGACCGCTCCTGCCTATTCTCTGAAGCCCTTTTGCCACAGACTTTGGAGAACCGATCTGGCAAACAAGGTCTATGGAGCCTATATCGATTCCAAGCTCAAGGGAAGTGGAACTGATTACACACTTGAGTTTTCCCGATTTCAGCTGATCCTCGACATCCTTTCTGGTTACCTTGCTGAGACTGCCGTGATGTGCCTCGACACCCTGCATGCCCCTTTCCTTCAACTTATATGCAACTGATTCCGTTGCGCTCCTTGTGTTTGTAAAGACCAGCGTTGTCGTATGCCGGTTAATAAGTTCTACCAGCTCGTCGTACATTTTTGCATTGGCTATGTCGGCCTGCACAGCATTGAGATCCCTCACAGGACATATCACTGCCAGATCTAGAGACTTCTGCGCCTTGATTTCCACTATATTGACAGGTCTTGGCTCTCCCTCTTTATCATAGCCGCCCAGAAACGCAGCCATTTCCTCTATCGGAGCCATTGTCGCGGAGAGGCCAATCCGCATGAAACTGTCACCGCAATAATCTGCCAGCCTTTCCAGTGTGAGGCTGAGGAACTCACCTCTCTTGGAATCGCATATCTCATGGAGTTCGTCGAATATTACCCACCGGATATCCTTGAATTTTGTCCTGAATACTGGAGAGGACATCGTCAGAGCGAGGGACTCCGGCGTCGTGATGAATATATGGGGCGGCTTCCTCACCATCTTCTGCCGCTCATAAGACGAAGTGTCACCTGATCTCACAGCTACCCTGATCTTTGGCTGCTCCAGACCCCTTTGGCCGGCAAGTGCGGTGATTTCCTCCAGAGGGCTGTTCAGATTCTTGTTTATGTCGTTTGCAAGCGCTCTGAGGGGGGACACGTAAACTGCATATATCCTGTCTTCAAGCATTCCCGCAGCCTGTAAATTCAGCAGCTCGTTTATTATCGCGAGAAAGGCGGTCATCGTCTTTCCGGAACCTGTGGGGGACGATACGATCACATTCTTTCTGGCGTGTATCAGGGGGACGGCATAAGACTGAGGCTCAGTCAGCTCAGGAAATTTTGAACTGAACCACTCCTGTATCAGCGGGTTCATTAGAGAGAGGACTTCCCGCATAGAATACTGTTTCTCTATCCGTATGTATGGCTTTGCCATCGATAAAATCGTTATTAATACATATTGGGAGTAATAACACTTTTGCAGGAGGGAGGCGATTTAGGTCATCGCCGCCAGTTACTTAGAACGACCGGATTGATGTCACAATAGCACGTTGAGGAGTAAACAATGAAGAAGATGAAAATCGGATTGCTGCAGCTTCAGGAAGAAATATGTTCCGACGGGCTGGGTAAAATGGAAGAGGTGCTGAAACAGGGCGCCGATTTGCTCATACTTCCGGAAAAATGGATGCCACTCAGAGATGAGAATATAGTGCATGGGGACTCTAATCCATTTCTGGATAGAGTGTCTGCACTTTCAATGAATTACGGTTCTGCTGTTCTCACAGGCGCCATGTATGAAGAAGAGGATGGCAGTATGTACATCACCTGCTATGCATACGGTCCGGATGGCGGACTGCTTGCGAAGCAGCGCAAGATGCACCTGTTCTCTCTGGAAAGGAACTCGTTTAAACCTGGCGAGGAGATAAGCTATTTCAGTTTCATGGGAGCAAGGATTGGCATGGCCATCTGCTATGACGTCGATTTTCCCGAGACTGTCAGAAAGTTCGCCATTTCAGGTTGTGACCTGCTTGCAGTACCTGCCAAAATCAGGAAAGAGGGAATGTATCCATGGATGCTGTATGTTCAGGCGAGGGTGTTAGAAAATCGGCTGCCAATCGCATTTTCAAACTGCGTCTGCGGCAAATATTTCAACGGTGGCAGTTCACTTGTTGACCTGTTTAAGGCAGAGGAAGAGCAAATCATGTACACGAGGATTAGGAGCATAAATGAAGGAGACAGTATGGCAATTTTCGACCTGGCTGCAGGCGAACTGAGAGAAGAGAGGCGATTGAGGCTTGCAGACAGGAATGCAGAGGTCGACAGATTCTTGTGGGAGGAGCCGTAAGACTATTAGTGCAGCATGCCAATTATGCCATCAATGAAAACGATGCCTGAAAGAGATTACCCTAAACCGTCGACGTACTCGATAGTTGCATATGACCGCAGCACTAAATCCTTTGGAATAGCGGTGCAGTCGAAATTCATATCTGTTGGAGCTGTTGTTCCATGGGCTTCATGGCACGCGGGTGCGATAGCGACACAGGCATACGCCAATACGGCCTATGGTCCTGCGGGACTGCAATTGCTGAAAGAAGGAAAGTCTGCCCCAGATGTGGTGAAGAAGCTCGTTTCCGCGGACAAAGGCAGGGAGCAGCGGCAGGTTGGTGTTGTAGACAGAAAGGGCCGGGCTGCAACATTCACCGGAAAGAAATGCATGGACTGGGCAGGGGGAGTCACCGGCGAAGGATATGCCGCACAGGGGAACATACTGGTAGACAGAGAAACGGTTGAAGCGATGGCCGTAACCTTCGAAACCTCAAGGGCCGGTTTTCCGGAAAAACTGCTTGCATGCCTCCACGCTGCGCAAAAGGCCGGTGGCGACAGGAGAGGTATGCAGTCGGCGGCTCTGCTGGTAGTGAAGAATCGCGGGGGATATGCCGGCTTCAACGACAGATATGTGGATTTGAGAGTGGATGATCACGCAAAGCCAATCGATGAACTGGAGCGCATATTCCGCCTCTACGATTTCACCATGCTGTCGGGGAAGGAAAAAGAGATGCTCGGAATAGATGGCAGAATACGGCTGAAACTGCAGATTAATCTTTCAAGACTCAAATTTTACCGTGGGCCCGCGGATGGCAAGGAGAGCGGTGCACTGAAAAACGCGCTCAATGATTATCTCTCAACAAATAATTTTGAAAATAAGAAGACGCCACCGGGGTACATCTCGAAGACCGTTCTTGATTACATGATAAAGGATAAAAGGAAGAAGGTTTAAGAGAGCGTTGAATGAAATTCAAGGATGGAACGGGCCCGGACTCGCTCGGCAGAATAAATGTTCTGGCGACAGATTACGACAGAACGCTCACAGATCTCGATCTTGTGCTGAGCCGCGAGACCATCAGTGCTGTTGATAGAGCTTCTGAGGCAGGTCTTGGCATAATAATCGTATCAGGAAGGGGAGTTCAATTTATGCTGAACCTGCAAAACAGATTCAGGCACATTGATGCGCTCGTTGCAGAAAACGGCGCCGTAATTATTCATAATGGCGGCATTGACAGACTGCATGAGCAGACCGGAGCAAAAATTGCAATGCACCTGATGGAAGAGCATGTCCCGTTCGTGAAGGGACAGGTTATTTCATACATACAGAAAGGATATGTCGGGGAGGCGGAAAAAGCGGTTGCAGAAATGGGCGGTATTGCAAAGCTTGTACGAAACATTGAATCAGGGATGGTTCTGCCATCCAATGTTGACAAAGATGTAGGACTGCTGTACGCCCTCAGTAAAATGGGGAAGGAAGCGTCTGGAACCGCCGTTGTTGGAGACGGAGAAAATGACATTTCAATGTTCGATGGCCCGTTCTTCAGAGTCGCTATGAAGAATTCTGTTGCTCAGCTGGCTGAAAAGGCGCATGCGGTTACTGATGGCGAAGGAGGAGATGGCGTTCGTGAACTGGTATCCGCGATATTGTATTCGAAACGAAAATCATCAGTACTGTGACATCACTTTCTCAAATATCGGCATCAGTTTCTTCACAGCACTGTCAACGTAGCATTGTTTTGAAGTTTCATATCCCATGCTGCCCATCTCATCGCTTCTGTGTCCCTCGAGTATCTTCTTCATTCTTTCAGCGAGGGCTTCATCATCGGCCGGCGCAAACGTGTAACCGTTTATTCCATCCACAACAAGCTCGGATGCACCGCAGCCTGTGCTCACAATCACCGGCTTTTTCATCCTCCATGCTTCGACTGTGACGAGACCAAACCCTTCAGCATTCGACGGGAGTATAAGGCACTCACAGAGATTGTATGCTGCGCGGACAAGCCTGTCCTCCAGATGGCCTGCCATAACAATATTGTCCGCCAGCCCGCTCTCAGCGACGAGCTGGACAAGCTTCTTCTTCCAGTTACTCGACTTTGAAGAGCCGAGTCCGCCTGCGGGGCTCCCTGAAAAGCTGCCATTTCCGACAAGCAGGAGCTTGACGCCCGGAAATGATGCATGGATGCGCTTCATTGCCCTGATTGCAACATCATGTCCCTTCATGGGATCCATCCTGGCCACAATCAGGAAGAATCGCTCACCATTCTTCAGTCCAGTTCGGGCAAGGAAATCCTCAACATCGTTCGATTTTGGCGCAGTCCATTCGTTTTCGTCGATGTGCGGATAAATCTGGTAGGCTTCCCCCCTGTAGCCTGACCTGAAGAGTGCCTCCAGATCCTTCCGGGTGCTGACTATCATCGCGTCATAGGCTTCCATGTTCCTGACGATGAATTTCCTCACTCTTGCGCTGACGCTGTCGAAGTTGGCAGGAATATGCCACCGATATACAGCAGGAGCAAACGGACCGACGAAATTGCCTATCTGCAGCTGCTGAAAATCGTGAATATAGAAAATATCAAAGTTGGCCAGGTTCTGCAGAAGCACATCGGCTGTTTTCCAGCTGTAGAGGTTGAATGACAGATATTCCTCCGAGATGAATGACATCTTCTCGGTTCCGTGTATCTCGTTCCACAATTTATCCTTGAACCTGACATAGCGTTCGGCATCATGCCTGCCTAAATCGATGTTCACAAATGTAATGTCCCCGGAAGTTATTTCAGTGGGCGATTCGGGCGAGAGAGCGACCCACATGGCCCGATCCACCAGGCTGCTGCTTTTCATTTTTTTCAGAAGCGGATAGACCATGGCTGTGACGCCGCCGGGGGAATAAGAGAAATCCTCTCCCTCCGACAGGGTCTTGAGGTCAATTACATCTGGAAGAACACCGTACTTCTCTATAAGATCTGGTGCACTGATACGAAACCGGACAAGCGGCGTCTGCGTGTTCACACATATATTCATCAAAATATCCCCATGGTTTGTCTTTGTCCACCCTGATGAGATCACTACATGTCATCAAATATAACTTTATTGAAGGATTGCCACAATCAGCAACCGGCAGCAGAAGCATACTGTTTTATGAACGATTAGCAAATCAACGTTCATGGACATGTCAAGGGCGTTGCGAAGGATAATTCACACCCTTGCGGCATTCGGCACAGTCTATTATTTAGTCCCCGGGCAGGTGGTGCCGGGTCTTCCTAAGAATGAAGCACTCATACTGCTGCTGATGGCCATACTTTCATTTGAAGCGATACGCCTTCACTTAAAACTCAGGATCGTCGGCCTCAGGCCATACGAGTATTCCAGGCTGAGCAGTTTTTCATGGGCTTTCATGGGAATATGCGTTGTTGTGCTATTTTTTCCATTTTCAATAGCACTGCCTGTGTTACTTGGCGTCGCATTGATGGATCCGCTGGCCGGGGAGCTGAGATTTCTTGGCCACAATAAGCTCGCGAACATAATTTGGCCCATTTCATTCATAATGTTCGCGGCACTGCTTGTGATTCACTATAGCCCGCCGGTACTGCCGGTTTCTATGGGGTTTGCAGGCGCTACGATCTCCTGGCTGTCCGAAAAGATGAAATTCAAGAGCATAGATGACGACTTCCTGATGTCTGTGCTCCCGGCAGCGGCAATGTTCCTGATTTACGCAGCTGTAAAGTGAGGAGCTATATAAGACGGGCAAAATAAAATTCCACAATACCGATTTATATGACAGATGCAGATAGAGGTTACCATGAACCGAATGAAAGTCATAAATGAACCGTCGGACCTCGTGCCGATGCTCAGGGCCGTGGATACAGAGGCAAAGAGACAGGTTCTCAAGGAAGTTACGCTCGAGTGGAGAACAGCCAAGGAAATAGAAGAAAAGTACGGAAAAGAGGGAAGAGAATCTCTCAAGTTTCTGGAAAAAATGAAACTGGTCGAAACCAGATGGCAGTCTTCCAGCAAGTCGCCACAGCCTGAGAAGGCATACCACACTTACTACTCATCCTTCCACATAAGTGTAACCTGGCCGGTATACGAGATAAGCGATGTGCTGTCGATAGCCATGATGCCTGAAAACGAGTTCAGAAAGGTGGAGAAGGGGATACTGGAAGAGATAGGAGAAGAGGGTAAGTTTGCAGGCGATGTGGCAGAGAGCCTCGGCATGACATCAACGATGCTCAAAAGCATTGTGAAAAGATCAATTAAACTCGATCTGCGCGGCCACAGGGTGGAAAAACTTAAAGAGGAACTGTGAGAGGCAAGAATTCTAAATGATAACAGTCCTCAGACTTGGCCACAGGCCGGAAAGAGATAAGAGAATTACCACACATGTCGCGCTTGTCGCCAGGTGCTTTGGCGCTTCTTCTATGGTGATCACCACCAGTGACGATGCGCTTTGCAGCAGGATTGGAAAAGTCGTGGAGAATTTCGGAGGAAGCTTCTCAATAACATATGTACATGAATGGAAGAAGCTGCTCCGCGATTTTAAGGGTCAGAAAATCCACCTGACGATGTACGGTGAAAGAATATCAGAGGCAATAGGTCGCATTGACAGGTCGGCAGACATGATGATAATCGTCGGTTCCGAAAAGGTCCCGCCAGAGGTCTACGGACTTTCAGATTTCAATATCGCAGTGGGGAATCAACCGCATTCAGAGGTTTCAGCCCTTGCGCTGTTTCTCGACAGAATCACAGATGGCAACTGGGAAAAGACGGATACGGGGGGCAGGTTAAAAATATTGCCGGCTCCCCGTGGAAAAACCGTTTTAGGTCGGCGCTGATCAGGCAATTGCCTTTTCCTTTCCGCCCACATGCTTCGGGAAATGTTTCAGCAAAATTATGTCACCGACATTGCTTATCCATCTGTAAGGCACATTGACAGGTCTGCTTCCCTCAACCAGCATCGGGTTAGTGTCTGAGATGAATATACCATCAATCTTTGCACCTTCCACATCAATGACAAGATTTGTCACATTTCCTAGATACATTCCCATGTTCGTATAACATTGTCTTCCTATGAGTTCAGAGGCTTCCTGGAGCACATCTCCACCCCGGAGCCTCTATTGTCAGGAGAGAGATAAAATGGTTTCCTAAGCAACTGGGGGCGGTTTCGGAGCCCGATGACAAATATATATAATTGTAATCAATTGCATTTACTAACTTCAGAGGGAAGTTGAATCTTGTCAAAAGGTCTCAGAAACGGAATTATTGCTATTGCAATCACTGCAATAGTAGCCGTACTGGTCATCCAACTGGCAGCGCCGCCTGTCAGTGGACAGACAGTTGGCGTAAATAACCTGCCGGGGACGATGGCGCTCGGGCACTCTTATTCATTCTACGTAACGATCAACCTGGAAGGAATAACCAGGATTGCAAGCACATCCTCGATTACACTTGCGATTGCCAAATCAAACGGAGTTGCTGTAACAAGCGCTTCTTTCAATGGAACTGGTACAATAACAAACACCGGCGGATTCCTGCAGTCGGTGAGTTTCCACAATGGAAGTGCATCCAACATTTACGGTTATGGCGGAACAACCGGTTATGTCAGTTACGGCGTATCTGTAATTTTCCCTCAGGGCGGTTCCGTCACAGCCGGCCAGTACTCGCTCAGCGCGACGCTTGCAATCAATACATCATCTGCTCAAATCACTTCGAGACCTGTCATATTTACCGTTGTCAATCAAATCAGCACATTGCCATATCTGGCGATATTCATTATAGGAGACATTGTGGTAATAGGCGTAGTGGTCTATGTCGTAACACTCATCAGGAAAGGAAAACACTGAAGTCATAACTGATTCCCGCATCTCGGACAGTTTTTAACATTCATTGCACTCAGCAGGCCACAGGAAGAACACGTCTTCAGCAGCCTGGAGCGGCATACAGGACAGGAGGTTTCACCATGCGGGACAAGTGCACCACAAACACTGCAAAGGATGCTTTCCTTTCGTATTGCATTCCTCACTTCTGTTTTGGCCCTGGCACGAGCTTTGCGTTCGGTCAAAATCACAAGGCCCGCAATGCTGCAGGATAATGAAGCGCCAATGATGTATGAGTTAAACAGCAGGGATGACTGACTGTTGTAATGGAAATAGAGATACATAAACAGAACAATCGAGATGTTGACAGGCGTCAGAAGAATCAATGCAATGCAGGCACCTTTGGCGGTATGACTATCGTAGCGTGAGGCTCGTATACGCACAGGTTTCCTGTTTTCAGCATTCATCAGATTGTATCCCCGACTGAATCGAGTGCAGGCAAACCCTGGGACAGGGCAATTGATAACTGATTCTATGAAACATATATATGCGTCGACAAAATTCTCAGGCCCTGAGGGCCCATAGATCAGCCCGGAAGATCGCCTGCTTTGCAATGCCTGAAAAGGCAACAGAATAGCAGGAGGCCGCGGGTTCAAATCCCGCTGGGTCCACAGTCGTCAGCCTCGGAATGCCATTGAAGGTTTCACCTGCTTTAATTCGGTTTTGAGTAGCCGTCTGACTTTAATTTGTACACCGTGTCATCATCGGCATTCCTTTAATCGGCAATCACTTTGCAAATGACTCAAGCAGCTCAATTTCATCATTCGCAATCCGGGCCTTTACACCTACAGGAATGGGAAAATATGGATCCGTGTGCCCGAAATCAATACCTTCCACCAGGGGTGTGTCACCGCAGTCGAACTCAGCGGATAGCACTCTGAGGACTCTCTTCATAACATCCTTTCTCTGACTCTTGATATAGCCTCTGAACCGCCCAAACGCGAGTCCGTTGATCCTTTCGAGGATTCCGCACATCCCGAGGTTTCTTACCAGCCTCTCCACTGTGACCGGCGAAGGCATCTCTTCCGATGTTTCAAGCAGCAATATGGAGCCATCAAACATCGGCGTCTGGGGGAAAAACTTGGTTCCCCTCATCCAATCAAACACTTCGATATTTGCAGCAAGAATTCTTCCATTCATGCTGTCACCGACCGTCCAGTTCCACCTGTAAGACTTCATCGGTCTATTTATGGAACCGTCTGAACCAGACTTTGCCCAGTCCGGATAACCTTCAGAATATGCAGGGAAACGTTTCATCTTCAAGCCTTTAGAGTCTTCAAACATGATTTTGCGCCAGTAAGTGGCAAATTCTCGTGGAAAATTCAGCATCTGAGCAAAACCTGCCATAACTGCACCACCATAGACAGAGCATATCTTGTTTCTGGCGAGGTATGTGGTGACAGTGGTGCAATCAGAAAAGCCGCAATAGAACTTCGGAAAACTGTTGATGACACTCTCATCAAGATGGTTAAGAATTCTAATAGACTCGTCGCCACCTATTGTGCTGAATATGCCCTTTATCTCACTGTTCTTGAACGCGCTGTTAAGATCCTGTGCCCTCAATTCCGGGTGTAAGTACCCTTGCTCGACTGAAACAGTTGCATGAGGGAAAATGACCGGATCCAGATCGAAGAATCTCCTGATGTTCCTTATACCGAGTTTGACTATTTTCGGATAAACACCTGCAACAGTGCTGGAAGGAGAGACGATGGCAACCTTATCGTGCTTTTCAAGGCGCTTAGGCTTGATCCATGACATCGGCTTGATGAATGGCCCATCCCACATAATTCTGCCGTCCGAATCGATTAGCATGGTATCCGTGAAGAGGAGAAGTGTGAATTGTTTTCTCAGCAGGAATGGTTATGGATTAACAAAAGTGAAACGGGTTGCAGAGGCAGGAAAGGAAAAATAGTTGGTAATTTTATGGATTATCACGTGCCAATAATTTTTCCTGTTTGAAAAAGGAAGGGATATAAACAGTCGGGGCGTTGAGCGCATACATGATCCGTCCTGGTAGAAATTTGGAGTCATCTTCACATGAAATTTCAACTGTGCGTTCGAGGAAGATTGAGGCAATTTTGCTCATTACAATCACGATTGTATCATCCATATCACTGACGGCTGCGTTTTCGGGTTCAGGGAATGCCTTTGACAGGGCAAGTGCAGTTCCGGCGCACGCTCTTGGTTTGTCGATTAATAGACTGGCAGAAACATATGTTGGTGTCCCTTATGCTCCCGGCTCCATCTCCCATAATGTGTCGGGCATTTACAATGGTCCGATGTCGGTAATTGTGACATTCAAATTGACAAACGAAAGCAGATTGACGACTTTTCTTTCAGATGTTTCTAATCCGGCTAGCCCGTTGTACCGCGATTATATGAGTCGAAGTGAGTTCGCTGCTAATTTTTCAGTCCCGGCTGATTTTTATAATAACGCATTGAGTTATTTTCATCGTTTCACCAGTGCCCGAATAATCACGTTTGCTGACAGGATATCCATAATTGTGAAAGCACCTGCAGGCACTGTTGATCAAATTTTTCATACTTCCGTCAGGCTGTCGTCTTCCAGTCGTGATACTTATTTCGCTTCAACTGTGCCAGCACTGCCTTCATTCATTGGACTCCGGGTAGCTCAGGTAACGGGTCTGACCAATCAGAAACTCAACGTCAGTACCAATTATGGAATGAGCCTGCACCCGGTCACAGTGGCTGGAGGGGCTGTAAGAGCGCTGGGCTATCCTTCCCCGATAGTCGTCGGCGGAGTTCAATACATTTACGGTTCAGACCTTCAGGTTGCATATGATGAACAATCGCTGCTGAATGTAACATATCCGACGCACGAAGTGGTAGCGACGATCCTCTGGTCCGGTCATAATTCAAGTGGAACCAACGTCGGCCCGTTTTATCCTTCAGATATTTATGCATATTACAACAGCTCGCTGCCTTCGTACGAACCACATTCGAAAGTTTACGGGGTACCTGTAAACGGTGCTCCAAAGCCCGGAATATCCTCAACATACGATACGACCGGCGCAAGTAGTGAAAACACCCTCGATCTGGAGATGGCAGGAAGCACAGCACCTGGTTCCAGCATTTACAACGTATACGGGCCGGGCCCGACAATGGCCAACATCAACCTTGCATTTGCTTACATCCTCAACCCCAATGCTTCCTTTCCGCAGCTGAACAACGTGTCGGTTATCTCTAACTCATGGGGTGCCCCGGAATTCAACAGCACCACTTGGTACAACTATCTGCAGGAGGCACAGGCAAGAGGCATAACCGTGCTGGCAAGCAGCGGTGATTCGGGTGATAATCAGAACAGCTCAAAGTATTCGGCAAATGTAAATTACTCGGGGGACTATGTTCAGTTCCCTTCGGCCATGGCTTACAATAACTTCGGTGTGACAGCAGTCGGTGGAACAACACTCACTCTGAACAGCGCTCTGCACATACTGAATCAGACTGCCTGGAACATAAGTGCGACCGACACTCAGGATGGCGGGCCGGCCGGCAGCACGGGTGGCATAAGCCAGGCTTTTGCCGAGCCGTCATGGCAACTCAATTCATCAGCCAATAATGTGATCAGCGGGCTGGGCAGGGGAGTGCCGGATATTTCAGCAATAGCAAACAACACAATAGTCTATGAAACGACAAATGGAACCAGTTATTATGCGAACCCTGATTTCTACGTCTTTTGGGGCACCAGCGTTGCGTCGCCTGCAGAATCTGGCATTGTGGCTGAAATTAACGCAGTGCTTCACACGAATAATCAATCACATCTGGGCTATCTCAATCCGCTGATTTATCCGTTGGCAAACAGGCAGATTTCACTGTTGACTCAAACCAGCACCACAGGCTATGTGCAGACTGGAGACTACAATTCGACGCTTCCCGTTATGCCCTTTTATAATGTCCATTATGGTAGAAACAATGTGGATTATGCAACCTACGGTTACAATCTTGTTACGGGATGGGGGTCCATTGATGCCTACAACCTTACAATGTATCTCCTGCCGGTGAATTATTCAGGTAAGAATTTCGCTCTCAGCGGTGTCGAAAACACACTAAATCTGTCAGGGCTTGATGTGACATCCTACCTCTACAATTCCTCCACGGGCTCGTATTCCACCGTAAATACGATGTTTAATGCCTCCATTCAGCAGAACATGTTCGTTGCAGATGCCCTGGGAGCACCGGTTTATTGGATCCAGAACGTGATTTACATAAGCGGTTCACAGGGAACCGGATGGGCAATGAATTACACCGGCTGGGTTGTTTATCCATTCTACGGACTTTATCCCACTCAGGCAATATATGAATACAATTTCCCGCTCGGAAAGATCGTCAATATCCCCCATCAGTTCAAAATAAAAACATGGTTGACCAACACGAGTGTGTTGAACAGGCAAACTATGAATTTTGAGGTTAATTCCCAGGTATTGCAGATTCCTGTCCCGGGAGCTTCCTTCATAATAGGAAGTCAGAACTACTCATATTTCTGGCAGGGAAAGTATTATTACAACGGGCCATACCCGAATAATAAACATACCGGCGGCCTGGATCCTCAGTTCGGTCTCGTTGGTGGACCTTCTGCCGGGCTTGGCAACTTTACGTCCCCGACTTCAGGAAACATGACCGCTTACATCGAACCCGTGGGCACCAACGGCTACATTCCCGCTTCCACCTCAACATACAACCTGAATTTCAGTGTTGATGAAACAGGTGAATTGTCAAATAACCTGAACTGGACAAGAACAGGTTCGGGTTCGTGGAACCTCTCAATACAGAATGGAAGTCAGACTCAGGGAGTGCTGAGTTATATCAATCAGAGCTACAAAGCCAGCGCAGTAACATTTACTGAGACCGGTCTCCCTTCTGGAATGATGTGGTACGTCAACATCACCGGGCAATCATCATCCGGCCCCATTGCCGCTTCAACATACATGATTTGGCTGGCGAATGGCACATATGATTACAACACAGGCACACAGGACAGGTCGTACACCTCTCCCGGCGGTTCCTTCAATGTCGCTGGTGCACCTGTAGCTGAATCCATTACATTCTCGCTTGTCACATATGCTGTGACATTCAGCGAATCGGGCCTTCCATCCGGAGCCACATGGTATGTGAATACATCAGCAGGTCAGTCTGGTCCGCTCTCGCGGGGGTCGTATTCCGTGAGCCTCCCTAACGGCACGTACACTTATTCGGTTTCTGCATCGGATAAAACATACCTGCCTTCATATCCAGACTCATTCACCGTCAGCGGGTCATCCGTAACACAGTCTGTTTTGTTTATCGAGACGTTTACGGTTACTTTTAACCAGACAGGGCTCCCTCCGGGGACCGAATGGTGGATAAACGTCACTGGACAATTATCACTGAGTTCAACCGGAGCGACAATCACCACGAGCCTTCCAAACGGTACATACACTTATACGGTCTCTACAGCGAGCAAGGAATACCGGGGCAACGGGGGCACCTTCACCGTGAACGGTTCTTCCATATCGGAAACAGCCGGGTTCGCTATCGTAACATATGCAATAACATTTACAGAAACGGGGCTCTCATCAGGCACAAACTGGTCTGTGACACTCGCGGGCCTGACAAAACACTCCACATCGGCAACAATCACATTTTCAGAATCCAACGGCACATACAATTACACTGCATCAAACATCACAGATTATTTCACACCTTCATATTCTGGAACGCTTTCAGTCAGTGGCTCTTCACAATCACAGAGCATTGCATACCAGCACTATTCCTACATAGCAGGGACAGTCACGCCATTAAATGCAACACTCACAATAAATGGCAATCCTGTCACGGCGACCAACGGCAACTTCAATATCACAGTGAAAGCTGGCACTTATGCGCTCGTCGCTTCATCTCCGGGTTACACTGCGCACTACGCTAACTTCACACTCAGTGCAGGACAGACATACAAACTCACAATAGCCCTGCAAATCAAATCGGCCGTATCCACAACACCTGCAAAATCCTCATCACCTCCATATCTCTACATAGGCATAGG
>DAHXLZ010000182.1 GCA_027365715.1 Methanomassiliicoccales archaeon
GCCAGGTGGTTGATGAGGAATGAAGCGCCGTATTCCTTGATTGTTGCCTGCCTGAGCCTTCCGAGCATCCTCTCCTGTCTCGGCGGGATGAGGCCATCGGGTGTGATCTTGCCAAGGTACTTCTCAGTCTTCAGCTGTGCCCTGCCCTTCTCCCTGTTCCAGACGCTCGTGACCTTGTAGAGATAGTAGTTTTCGCCGCGCCTGATCACATGCGTGCCCTTCGTCCTCTGCCTCAGAACCCAGTCGGGATGAGTCATATTAGGGAAGTGAATAATATATCTACTATATTGATCTTTCCATTCCACGAAGGAAAATAGCTTCAAAAGGAACCTATTATGCAAGAACCCACGGAGTTAGGGATTAAGCGAAGACTGCACTGGCATATCAATTCAGTGTGTAAAAACAATGCGGTCGCAATTCATCCCACGGCTAAAGCCTGTGGGCTTCCTTGCGATGGGATGGTGAATTCTCTGTCCCTGGATAGTAGACGGAGACCATGCATGGGGAGAACAGTGACAGGGGAATCTGTGCCTTCGTTACTCATGCAGATGTCGATATCCTCAGAGAATCTGTTGCCGCCGTAGCAGCGCCAGACTGCAGTTCCGCCGTGGAGCAGTGCATCTGGTTCTATGCGATTGAAAATGATATCGATGACATCGTCCTGAAGCTGGTATATCTGGCGATAGTCGCCAATGACCCGGCTGATAAATGAAAACACGCATCCGGCAACCTTGAGAATAGTACAAGCAGCTTATTTTAAGATCCAAAGTCATGTCACATTTGAATGGCAGATCCTATCGAAAGGGCCACAACCGAGGAACAGAAAGCAGCACTGTCGAAAGTGAGAGAGCTCATGGGTTCGATAACACAGAGCAGGACGCTGCAAGAAATCATCCCTGGTTTCAAGACCCAGAAAGGAATTTACAAACCCGGCGATTCCAACTATGCCCTTTGGATCAGGCAAACAGTAAAAGGAAAGTATCCGGACAGGGAGCCTGACATCTATCCGGATGGCTCATGGTCATACGAGTATATGCCGGAAGCAAAAAATGGCAAGACCGATCTTTCGCTTAGCACAAACCGCTCACTGCTGAATTGCATGAACGACAGGGTACCTATTGGTGTGTTTATTCAGCGCGAAATTCCAGATATTCAGAGAGCCTATCAAGTAATGGGGCTAGCATACGTTGAAGATTTTGACGGCACCCGTTTCATAATCAGGGGTGAATCAATCGATCCTGAAGCTTTGCCGATGGATGAGGATGCGATTACACCTTTTCAGGCATTTGAAAGAGATCCAGCTCGCCTATCTCCCGCCATGAAGAAGTTGAGGACGCGGGCATTTAAAACAGCTGTTCTCAGGGTTTACCATCAAAAATGCAGCCTGTGTGAACTGGGCTATAGTTATCGTGGGCAGACGTTTGCAGTTGAGGCGGCACACATAATTCCAGTGGAGGACAATGGCACATCGAAAGATATCAGGAACGGCATACTTTTGTGTAACAATCATCACTCATTGTTTGATGGGCAACTCTGGGCTTTTGATGAAAATTTTAGAGTGCTTGTAACAGGTGACCGCCGGTTTAGAAAATCGGCCATAAATAACTGTGTGCTGAAGGTGGAAGGGAAAAAACTACCAAACCTGCCTGAGAAACAATACGATTTACCTGCCGCCGAGGCAATTAAATTCAGGTTACAAAAATTTTATAAGGCGAATATCTAGCCAGATGGCTTATCAGAGATTGCCACAGAAGCAACATCACTTCACGCGTTCTCCAATTATACGAAGAAAAGTCTCAGTCTGGGGGTCATTTCCAGCAAGATAGAAATTCGCTACTACTGAGGTATGCATAGTGCACATATCTCCCGATTCTTAACCAGGGACATGTGGCGATTTATATTTCACCGATTGGGGCGCAATGATTATTACGCCCGGCACTTTATTCACATTTTGAGCAATCTTCAATTCGCATTGTCAAGAATTATCTATGGATTGCCGGCGGCCATATCCACACTGAGTCGGCTGCCTGGATCCGAGAACTTAATAAAAAATAAACGAAAATCGGGGAATCGCGTAATGCTTGCTGGTTCTCCGGCTGCTGTTTAGTCAGGATCTTCATTTCGAATAGAATTTCTCAGCTCCTCCACGCTTCAGCCATTTGCCAAGATCTGATAATGGAATGCACATTATCTTTCGCCTGACTGCCTCCCTTGCAACGCCTCTGTCGACTCTTTCCCCTACAAGTATGCCTTTAATCTTCAATTTTTTTGACTTTCTGACTACCTGATCTAGCGATGCCATATCGGCATGTGACTTCACCTCGACAAGGAAACGCACACCGTCCTTGACGAGAAAATCTATCTCCTCACCGCCCGCCACCACTCTTCGGGAAACAGTCCATCCGGCCCTCTCCACATAAGCTTCAGTCTTGTCGCTGACTCTGTCTTCTATCAACCTCCCGAGAGTGCTGCCGATGGAACCTATTTGCTTGTTGACTGCAGCGAAACCAGCCTCTCTCTGCTTCCTTGCTTCCTCGAAACCATCGTGCATTTCCTTGATGACCGCATCGAACTTGCGATCGTGTTCTTCGAATCTTCTGTTTGCTGCAGCGAAACCAGCCTCTCTCTGCTTCCTTGCTTCCTCGAAACCATCGTGCATTTCCTTAACAAGTGCATTGAATTTACCATCGAGTACGGCAAACCTTGAAGATGATTCTTCAAAGTGTCTTTCCACGACCGCTCCAAGGGAATCAATCCGTTCCACTATTCCTCCGTTCACGACTACCCCGAATTCCTTCGCCACCTCGGGGTTCTCCCTGAGGAAGTCCACGATCTTCCCGACTTCCTCCCTGGTGAAGTCCATCATACTGTGAATCCATCTACGATGGATATTTAGTTATTCCTCTAACCTGACCGGATCTC
>DAHXLZ010000194.1 GCA_027365715.1 Methanomassiliicoccales archaeon
AGCAATGCGTATGTTGTGCTGCTGCGTATCACCGTCCTGTCCCTGTTGAGCCTGACACGTGTTCTCTCCTTGAGTTCCGCATCATCCCCGGACCACTTCGTCTGCTCGTGATGCATGTGGTTCTTGCGTGTGAATTCTGCAATGAGTTTACAGTCGAGCTCATCCGTCTTTGTCTTTCTCAGCTGTCCCTGCCTCTCGCCTCTCAGACTGAGCGGGTTGAAGCACCAGACTGATGCCTTCTTCTCATTCAGGAATGAGAGGATGCCGACGTGGTAGATGCCGCTCGCCTCCATCGAATACACGATGGGCAGATGCAGCTCTTTTGCCACATACTGGCTCTCGTTCCACATGCTCTCCATTCCACTGCCGTTGTTGTCGTATTTCACTGCAGACCGCACCATGTTTCCGTTGCTGTCGATGATGGCGACATGGAACCATTCCTGCGACACATCGATGCCCGCAAACAGCCCTGGCAGTATGCTCCCCCTGTTTCTCTTTCTGTTCATTCACGACCTTTTATTAAGGAGAAAGGGGATTCCCCCGATGCCTGCAGGACCGTAAACTGGTACTGATACAGGGAGGCACCGAAGTGTCCCCTAACGACCTGATTCGCGGATCAACCTGCAGGTGGGGGAGTGCTCGCTTCGGTACGAGGACAAAAGCCTCAAGGCAGTTCACGCACATTCCCCTTTCACCAGGTTTCTCCCGAAGACATCGGAGTGTATACCCTTTCTCACTATACCATATACCAGGCAGTAGGGTCGGGCAGACCCGAATTTACGCGCGTGGAGAGAGTTGCCAACACCTCCCGGAAGGGAAGGCGAGCAGTCTCGAGGAAACGCGAACCGCCGGCCGCAAAGGAGGTCGCATTCTAATGCAGCCAGGAACCCCACGAATTTATTCGTGGGAGGATGTCAGGCCACACGTAACAGTCATTGTAACCGCATACAACCGGGAGGAATTTCTCAACAGAGCTCTCGAGTCGCTTATTTCCCAGGACGCGGCGCTCGGGGAGTTTGAAGTCATAGTCGTCAAGAACTTTGACAATCCGGAGGTGGACAGAACAATCAGGAGAATGGGCGCCAGGTCGCTATACGACAACAGTGCACACCCGTATGCCTTTTCCGAAGAGGCGGTAAAGAGCGCAAAAGGGGATGTTATCTGCTTCCTCGACGATGATGATCTCTTCCTGCCCCAGAAAATATCGTCGGTAACAGATGCCTTCACTAAGAATCCGGAAGTCGATTACTACCACAATTCCATGGATTACATCAACGTTAACGGCGATGCCATAAACCCGCCTTATTCATTCAGTTTCTCGGTTCTGAAGAAACACAGCAGAGAGACTGTGCTGAGCCATGAAGAAGCCGGGAAGAGAATTCACGAGCTCATAGCGAACAAGTGGGATTACAACAAGAGCTGCATATCCGTCAGGAAAAAATTATTGATTGATCATCTGGAACTGGCCAGAGAAACCGTGTCTGCTTATGACAGTCTTATTTTCTATCTTGCGGCCCTTTGCGGCAGATCTGTAATGGCAACCCCGAAAATACTCACTCATTACCGCCTCAACAGGAAGAGTGTGACTATGTCGTCACGGTACAAATTTTCAGTGAGGCAGGTAAAGACATTCAGCGCACTGCATGATTTTGCTGAAGCCGCAGGCGAGAAGGAAATTGCTGGCGTTCTGACAAGACAGATATTTTTCTTTGAACTGATAAGCAGCATAAACAACCCTGATCACAGCAGATGTGTTGTAATTACTGCCAGCCTTTCATTCATCAGACATTCCAGGGGCTACAGTCTGATGGCAAACATGTTTCCGGTGGTGCTGGCAGCAGTATACATACTCTCTCCCGGACTGAGCAGGGAGATGTTCACTAAACTGGTTATGGCGAGGTTGTAGACACAATGCCAGTCACTCACCCCGTGAATACTCGGATGCTGCTTGGCACCGGTACAAAACGGTTTGAACCGAAAGAGATGAAAGGGCCGGAATGTGTGTGCTGATGCGCAGCAGGAACTGAGTGCAAAGGGAGGAAATGAAATTGAAAGACTCTGGCGACGAAAGGAAGGCACTGCTGAGCTGGCTCTACGGGCTGGAGAATTTCGGCATCAGGCTCGGCATTGACAATGAGAAAAAGCTGCTGGCGCAGCTGGGCAATCCGCAGGAGAAATACAGGACTGTGCATGTTGCAGGCACGAACGGAAAAGGCTCCGTCTGTGCGCTGATTGCCTCGGTGCTCTCCTCCGAAGGGTATGTGACGGGGCTCTACACCTCACCGCATCTGGTCGAATTCGAAGAGAGGATAAAGATTGGGCGTGAATGCATTCCCACCGCAGACCTGCTCGAATGCGCCTCGGAGGTCAGGGATGCGCTGGACAGTCTGTTCGGCAAAGACACGAGGGAGATGACGTTCTTCGAGATCACAACAGCGATTGCGTTCCTTTACTTCGCGAAGAGGAAGGTGGAGTTTGCTGTAATCGAAGTGGGTATGGGCGGAAGGCTCGACGCCACGAACGTCATTGTCCCGGTCGTTTCGGCCATAACACACATTGCACTTGAACACACGGCATACCTGGGCAACACGCTCGGACAGATAGCAGGTGAAAAGGGAGGGATAATAAAAAACTCCGTTCCGGTGATAACCGCGGAAACCAAAGAAGAGCCGCTGGAGGTGTTTGAGAGAATAGCGAAAGAGAGGGGAACCCTTCTGGAGAAATCATACCGGATGGTCGAGCTGGAAGTCCTGGACATGGGAATGGACGGACTAAGGTTCCATGTTTCAGGAATTTCACACATCGAGGATGTCAGATGTGCTCTCTGGGGGGATTATCAGCTGCCCAATATCGGCCTGTCAATAGCTGTTCTGGAAAAACTTCAGCAGCTCGGTGTTTTCATAAGTGCGAATTCCATCAGAACAGGGCTGCGGGATGTGTTATGGCCGGGAAGGCTTCAGCTCGCAGGCAGAGAAAGGAAATTCATATTCGACACCGCACACAATCCCGACGCGATGCAGGCGCTCTCTAAGTCACTGAGAGCGCTGACCGACGAAAAATTCATCTGCGTGGCGGGCGTGCTTTCAGACAAGGATCTGGCCGGAATAATGAAAAACCTCTCAAAGGTAACAGCCAGGTTCATCTGTGCCGCACCCGCGACCCCGAGAGCCAGGCCGGCGGGCGAGATAAGAGCTGCCGCCGAATCGACGGGCGTGGCAGCGGTGGAGATGGGGAGTATTGCCGCGGCAATGGACTATGCGCTGAAAGAACCTGGCGACAATATGGTGCTCGTGACAGGCTCGCTGAGAACGGTCGGGGAAGCAATGGAATGGTGGTATGAGAAATTCAACAAAAAGCTCTGGAAGTGAGGTCGGGCCGGGGAGGATTTTCCGAAGGCTGAAAAAATACTATGCCAAACTGGGCCTGACTACGGCGCTGGGCGCCATCGCCGTGCATGAAGATCCTTTCAGGGTGCTCATATCCACGGTGCTCTCCCAGAGAACGAGGGATGAGATGACGGAGATTGCCTCGGATAGACTTTTCATGAAATTTCCGGACGCGAGAACAATGGGCACAGCTCCGCTCAAGGATATCAGGGATGCTGTTGGAAAGGTGTGTTTCTACAGGAACAAGGCCGTGGCGATACGGCGGATAGCGCAAACCATAGACAGGGAGTACGGAGGACGCGTGCCGGACAGTGTCGAAGAGCTTATGCGCCTCCCCTCCGTGGGAAGGAAGACCGCCAACTGCACTCTGGTGTACGGATTCGGAAAGAGCGCCATACCGGTGGATACACATGTGCATCGCATATCCAACAGACTCGGACTGGTGAGAACAGAGCAACCGGAAGAGACTGAAATGGAACTGATGCGCCTGCTGCCCAGAAAGCTGTGGCGGGAGATCAACGAACTGCTGGTAATTCACGGGCAGAACATCTGCAGGCCCCTGCGGCCCAAGTGCAACGTGTGCCCGGTGACGGACCTCTGCACCTATGCAGGAAAACAGAGTGCAAGAACATTGCACCCGGGCAATAAGAAGCACACGCAACGTACTTTAAGAAGGTCCTGAATCATAACGCGTTTCCCCGAGCGAGGTTAGTCTAGTCTGGTTAGGACACTAGCTTGCCAAGCTAGTAAGGCGGGTTCAAATCCCGCACCCCGCACTTCTTT
>DAHXLZ010000217.1 GCA_027365715.1 Methanomassiliicoccales archaeon
GATCAGCTCCCACAATATGGATTCATTCTCCACACTTGAGGCGGTTACAAGAGAGCAGTCAACTCCTGATATTGCGCTGCAGACGGGACATCCGTCGGTCGTCACAGCTCCCGCAAGCCTGCCACCGCCAATTTCCTGCAAATCGCTCCTGATCACGTTCTTGTTGGCTTTAATCCTGCTCATCAGTTCATCTGGTGCCCTGTCTGTTGAAATCTCGATGAAGTCCTGAACTCCGGATGCAGCGCCTTCCGACTTAACGTCGGTGATGCGTATGACCGTATTGTGAGACTTCAGTGCTTCGCCTATCCAGTTTTTCGGAGGTCTTATCAAAAGTGAAACTTCAAGCATGCTTTTCATGGAACCTGTAAAGATGCAACTTCTCCAAACACTTATGGTGCTCTCAATATTTGAGCAGTCTCCCGGTTGCTCCTGATTTTTTGATATTGAGAGTGTGTGTGAACTCCCGATATCGTCGAACTTCGGGCCTGAGTTCGGGACTTTCCTGAACTTTAAGTTCGCAGTAATAGCCAAATACCACGAAATAGACAATTGCAGCAAGTATTGATTTGGTCCTGAGGTTTTCAAACCAGCGCTGGGAGTTTCTATCGCCCAAAACTGTGGCCAAGAATTCGGTGCGTTTTGCTCATTTGCCACAGATCCCATCAGCCAGGACATGACCCGGAGTATGCGAACAGGCTATGGTGGCAGATTATTGTTATCAATGGGCCCGAAGAGATTTGGACTCTTGACCTCCCGGTTATCAGCCGGGCGCTCCAGCCTGGCTAAGCTACGGGCCCTCAAAGCTGAAAAGTCGGCTCTTATTAAAACATTGTCGATACCAATTTTCATCTCGATCCTCTATTGGACAAAATACAGCTTTGCCATCAATTGTTTTGGCTGAAACAGCGTGTCATCAGGGAATCACGCGTCGGGTTTTATTATACCACCTGAATTATGTTGATGCATGGATCATATCTCCCTTCCAAGGGGCCGGACGAAATCGGATGCGGAGAACCGCAGAAGAATTGTGGAAACGGCAACAGGAGTGAAACTGAAACACGTTTCAGAGCACTCATTCGAGGCGGAAGCTGTTTCCAGGAATGTAGAGAATTTCATCGGTGTCACACAGGTTCCACTGGGAATCGCCGGCCCGGTAAAGGTTCGTGGAGAATTTGCAAGAGGAGATTTTTTCATACCTCTCGCAACAACAGAAGGAGCGCTTGTTGCAACCATTAACAGAGGCTGCTCAGTGGTTAGCGGGTCAGGCGGTGTTCTTGTCCGAGTGATCAGAGATGAAATGACCAGAGCGCCTGTCTTCAGGATCGAAGGCATCGAACACGGAATACGTGTTGGAGCTTGGCTTTCTCAGAACTTGAAGAGACTGCAGGCCGAAACACGAAGCACAACGAAGCACGGCAGACTGCTCTCTGCAATTCCCTTCATGTCCGGACGGACAATGTTTATCCGCTTTTCTTTCTCGACCGCTGATGCAATGGGAATGAATATGGCAACGATTGCGTCGCAGAAGATGTGCGACCTGATTGAAGAGGAAACCGGGGCGAAGACAATTTCGGTCTCCGGCAACATGTGCACTGACAAAAAACCCTCTGCACTTAACTTCATAATGGGGAGAGGAAAAACAGTTCTCGCTGAGGCTGTGATACCTGAAAGGGTTGTGAGATCAAAGCTCCACTCCAGCTCCACCGAAATTGTCGAAACAGCAATCAGGAAGAATATGGTCGGAAGCGCCATGTCTCTATCCTATGGCTTCAATTCTCATTTCGCCAACATGGCTGCAGCCATGTTCATCGCAACGGGCCAGGACGCGGCGCAGGTAGTCGAAGCGAGCATGGGAATATCCCTTGCTGAGAAGATTGAAGGTGGCCTCTACATTTCGGTCAGGCTCCCTGCCCTCGAGATTGGCACAGTAGGCGGTGGCACCACGCTGCCGACTCAGAAGGAGGCACTCGGGATAATGGGATGCGCCGGCAACGGAAAGGCACTGAAGTTTGCAGAGATAATCGGATCTGTGATACTCTCAGGGGAGCTCTCCACACTGGCCGCTCTTTCGAAAGGTGAACTGGCTGCCGCACACGCGAAACTGGCAAGATAGGATATCATGGATTTAAGCAAGACAAACGACAGTCTGGAATCTTATGCGGGAGAGGAAGTCTCAGGACTGATTTGCAGGTTGCTCAAAGCGTCAGTTGAAGCTGTTCACCCGGCAAAATGCATTCCCCGATATCTCTCAACAGATGAAGGAATGAAATTTGCCTCCGCAGGCGCCGGCTCAGATACAGTCTGTTTTGGCGGCGGCAAAGCATCAGAGCAGATGGCGCTTGCGCTCATTGAATCGGGCATGCTTTTCAGCCATGGGCAGGTAAACTGCAACTCAGCCGGAGTAAGCGCGGGTATAGAATTCAGAAAGTGCACGCATCCTCTGCCTGACGCAAAAACAGTGAAAAACACAGAGGACATCATTCAATCTGTCATTGAAAGCAGAAGCTCTTCCAGAATAGTTTTTCTTCTCAGCGGAGGAGCGTCATCCATGCTTTCTTCTCCACTGGGATTCGTGGGACTTGAGAGGCAGCGGGCAATTTCGGAAAAAATGATGCTCTCCGGCGCGAATATATCTGAAATCAACTGTGTAAGGAGGCATCTTTCGAATATCAAGGGAGGCAAACTGTCGCGTATCGGCTTTCCAGGAAAAATTACCACTCTGATAATATCCGATGTTATCGGCAACCGGCTGGAGGACATTGGTTCTGGACCAACTGCTCCAGATGGCACCACTGTTTCCGACGCTCTATCACTGATCAAAAAATATGGCGCATCTGAATTTCTCGAAGGGAGTGAAAGTGAGCTGCTTTCAGGCCGTCACGAGACAGTGAAACCTGGTGATGCATCTCTTGGCAGAACGACGAACACGATTGTGGCGGATAACTCGACCGCTGTTGCATCAGCAGCTGATGCCGCCAGATCTGGTGGTTACCGGACAATCATCTCAACTCGAAAATTGACCGGCCAGGTTGCCGATGAGGCTTCATCATTTGTGAACGCTGCGAGAAAGGAACTCAACGGTCCAGGCGTTTATGTCGCAGGCGGGGAAGTTCTGGTACGTGTTCTTCAGAATGGACAGGGAGGGAGATGCCAGCATTTCGCTCTATTTTGTGGAACACTTCTCCGGAAAGGTGAATATGTCGCGGCCTTTGGAACAGATGGCAGGGACGGCAACACTCTGTCTGCCGGCGGCCTGACAACTGCGATCGACGAGAATGTCTCACACTACCTCAATGCATTCGACTCCAATTTCTACTTCAGTTCGAATGGCAGTTCAATAGTTACCGGAGACACAGGAACAAATGCAGCTGACGTCTATGTCTATTTCAGGGAACAATAGGCGTATGCAAGTGTGCTTACGGGCTTTTCTATTTTTCTGGAGTGTGCCTCCAGCGTATGGTCCGCATCAATCAGACAGAGGGCATGGAAACTCCTGCGATCGCTATCGCTAGACAGCAGATACGGTCCATGTGATGGCACCACGGTCTGGAGAACCATCATCTCAACGGCACATTGAATGGACATGGTAGAATAAGGGTTGAACAGCATTAGTAAAATTAGTAAAGTAAAAAGCTTATTAATATCATCTGCCATCGACCAGTCATGTCAGAAAACAATAGCGAAAACGGGAAGAAATCAATAGTCATCACCGGCTGCACATCCGGACTTGGCAGAAGTTTATTTGAGAAATTCTCCGATGCTGGCTGGTTTGTAACAGGGTGCGGAAGACGGGTTCATCTCCTCGATTCTCTGAGGATGGGGAGGGAAGCAGATTCCAATTTAGTCGCGTGTGATATCAGGCTTGAGAATCACGTTTCTGCATTGACGGGTGCGGTGAAACTGAAACCGGGTTATATCGATGCGCTGATTCTCAGTGCGGGGGCGATAGGACAGCTGCCGCTGCCGTCATTCCTCAAGACGAATCTGATGGAGTTGAGAAGGCTATTTGAAACAAATGTCTTTGCCAATTTCAATATCGTGGAACAGCTCGCACCACTAATCAGACCTCATGGTCTAATCGTCCATATCACTTCCGATGCTTCGCGTACGCCCTATCCGGGCTGGGCAGGATACGGAGCTTCGAAGGCTGCGTTCAACCTTGCAGTTGACGTGCTGAACGCCGAGTTGAATCAGTCGGAACTGAGTGCCGTAAACATAGATCCCGGTGACATGAACACTGAAATGCACCGTCTTGCTGTGCCTGATGCAGACGTCACTCAGTTGAAGCGGCCAGAGACCGCCGCAACCGAAATCTATGAACGGATAACTGAACTTCTGGCTCAAAAGTAGGGTGAGAACATTGAAACATGCATTTCAGTACAACACGGCCCATCTCCCACCCGAATTCTATGGCGCGGCCAGGGATGATATCAGTCTGCTTGCGATGGACAGGAGAAACGGCATGGTTTCAGCCTCTCAATTCTCAACGATTGGTGACTTCCTGAAATCTGGAGATTTGCTCGTGTTCAACGACTCGCTTATGGTTAAATCTTCAGTTAGCGCGGTGTTCACAGATGCCGGCAGAGTTGGGAAATTGAATTTCGGAACAAGCTCCAGTCAGGGACTTCTGCTCTGTGAGCCTCGTCCCAGGAGTGCAGGTGAAACACTGGTTGAAGGCGAGCTTGCTGTTACTATGCCACTGCCTTCAGGAGTCAGGCTAGTCAGAAGACACAGCACGTTTTCCAGATACTGGTGGGCGAAACTGGAAAATTATTTCGAATTCACCGGCATTCTTGGAAAATTTGGGAATTACATCAGGTACGGTCATGTTCCATTCAATCTTCCTGACGATGCATACACCACTCCCTTTGCAAATGTACCGGGTTCTGTTGAATTCCCATCTGCTTCAAGGCCGTTCACAAACCGTATTCTCCGCGCACTTGAAAAAAGAGGAGTGCGTTTCGCAACTGTTACGCTGCACTGCAACCTGTCCTCACTTGAATATTCTGAATTTGAAAATGCCCGAAATCTGCTTGATGAAGAATACTTTGTGAGCAGGAGAGCACTGAATGAAATCCGGCGGACGCATGAGGAAGGCGGTAGAGTTATAGCTGTGGGCACCGCCGCGCTGAGGGCCATGGAATCGTGCCCTGTTTCATCCGGCAGAAGTGTGCATGGCAGAACGGACATATACATACGTCCGGGTTTCAAATTCAGGATGGTTGACGGGCTGATAACCGGTCTGCATGAACCGGACGGTTCCCATGTGGATCTGGTATCTGCCCTTCTTGATGAGTCGACACTCCTTTCCGCCTATTCAGTTGCGACAGAGCTGGGCTACAACTGGCACGAATTTGGCGACCTCTCGTTAATCGTGTAGCCTGCCGGCCCGGAAGCTCAAAAACTCTCTACGTTTCAAATGCATTCTCGAAGGTTGCGGCAACCTTCCTGGAGGCTTCCGTAGCCGCGTCAACGGCGTTCATTATGCTGGTCCTGACTGAACCCTTTTCCAGTTCATAAATGCCGGCTATG
>DAHXLZ010000228.1 GCA_027365715.1 Methanomassiliicoccales archaeon
GCCGGCATATCTGCCTGTCTTGCAGGCAAACACATCATCGTCATCAGGGATGCCGATGCTCTCCGACGCTGCCTTCATGAGTCCGGCGGCGAAGGCGGCGTTCTTCTGTCCCCTGCTCGCCTTCGAAATGACGGAGAGCAGTTTCTTCTCACCGAGTTCGAGCACCTTCTTCGGCGTCGGAAAGGTCTTCAGCAGTACGATTGCTGTCTTCGAGGTGAAATCCCCAATCAGCGACAGCAGTTCGGGAAAGACTGCCGCCAGGCAGCTCTGTATCGCATTCTGGTATTCCGTACCGGTCTGGGCAAACCTCTCGTACGCCCTGGTGAGCTCCGAGAGCGCATCTCTCTCGTGCCCCTTCCTCTCAAGGAAACTCTTTTCATGCCAGGGTGTAGATGCAAGAACAGACGCATCTACACGATCGCTCTTTTCCTTGTTGAGATTCACTATGCTCCTGATGGCATCGCTCACTTTCGGATGGACAGGAACAACATTGTAGCTGTTCTGCTTCAGAAAATGTTCTATTGGTCTGTAGTAATTTCCTGTTGGATTCATGTAGACGCCGGCAACGCAGTCGCTGTTTGCCTGTTCAAGCTGTTTCAGCTTTGCAAGCAGCCTGTCCAGTCCTTCCCTGCTGTTGCTTATTGTTCCTCTCCACACAACATTCCTACTGTCGTTCTGCACCTCGATCGTATGTGTCTTGAGATGCGTATCTGCTCCTACTGACAACATATTTATTTCACTCCGCCCATGCACGGGACGCATGGAGAGAAAGCATCAGCAGCAAACACCTATTACAGGGCCTTTCGCCCGGAAAGCGTTATACTCGATATGATGCAGGCAGATTCAGAACGTAATGGGTCACGACCCACATGTTCGAGCAACTACCCCTCCCCAAGCATTCCGGCAGGAGCCTGGGCACATGCCGGAATACCGATTTATGGGTTGTCAGCCCCTATAACGCTTCATGGACAACGCCGCATATGTCAGGGCGGTATTCGAAGGCCGTGACATCGCCGCCGTGTTCGGAACGGAGAGGGCACTCATTCCGAAGACGTCTGCAATGACGGTGAAGAGAAGAACACAGCTGCTCGAGACGGCAAAAAAGATGCTGCTGTCGGGCAGTGTGCCCGACACACCATATACGGACGGGATGTGGGCCGAGGCGCAAGCGGTAAGATAGTGCCCTGATACATACAGATTATCGTTATTTCCGATCTGTCTGCACACAGTAATTGTATGGAATGCCGCCATCAGGAGACATCATACCTCATACCATGCTACCTAACGGTTCATGTCGCCATAGATGGCGGCGTCATATTAATATACCGAAATATCATTTTTCTAAGCAATAAAGGCACGTGATTGTATGGATGACCGCGGAGCTAGCGGTTATGACCTCGATACTTCTGGATCAGATGCGGCCGCAGATGACGTTAAAGAGGGTCAGGCAGAAAATCGCCTGGATGGGCTTAAAAAACACACTCCTGTAAAAACACGAAGGAAAATTATCGCCATGGTGCTCTCGGCCGTACTGTTTGTGGCTGCTGTCTCCATATATGTTGGCACAAGGCCCAAGGTACAAACTGTAAGGGCGGTGGACAAACCTGTCGCCTACTTCGGACCGAGGATTGTGATTGGTTCGAACGTGCAAGGTGCCACCATAGGCAACAACACAACCATCAATGTGCAGATATATTCATCCGTACCTGATGCCTTCGCAAAGAACGGCATCGTGTTCCACAACATGTCTTCAGGCAACCAGTGGAATAACAGCGTGAATGATGAGCTGCTCAATGCAACGATGCTGCCAGGAAACAACTCGACCGGCAAATTCTTCCTGTCGCCCCAGTTCAACTCGATTGCTGAGGAATGGATGTCACTGCTGTCCAAAGACACCGGAAGCAACTATCCTTCCCTGACTGTTGAGGCAGTCAAAACAGTCGAGTCGAACGGCAGCCTTCATCTTTACCAGTATTACAACAATCTTCCGTTCAATCCGTTTGTCCTGTCGGTTGTCAGTGCGAACAGTACTGTCCTGTCAAACAGCACACTGCTCTCATCTACAGGTCTCGAGAGCTGGTTTAACGACAGCGGCGTGAATCTTTCAAATTATTCGAATGTGTACCTTGCAAACCTGAATTTCAATCTTACACTTTTATTCCCGTCTGTTCCGCTTCAGGTTATACCGGTGAATTCATCAGCATCCGAAAGTCCGTCTTATTCAAATTCAGGAACTTCCAATCTTTCTGTTTCTTCACCTGAAAGCTGCTACTGGATCTATTACTATACTTATCCAAGCTCAACAAGCAACACATTGGAAAAGACAACCTACGCGAATGGAATGCTTCCTTTGCTGGGTGTGCACATTGGCAGGAATGCGGATCAGGGCGGTTCGGAGGTGGATATAGGGACCACCATTAGTATTGCGAGCGATAATATCAGTCTCAATTCGAACCAGGTTTATGTGAGTTCTTCAGGCTCAACCACAACAACAATGGGTACCCAGCCGTCTTTCACTCACCTCGCCAACGCGAGCGCGTCGACTTCCGGGAATGGCTATGGTGCGATTCCTCTAGGCATTGATGAGAAGCTTGGAAATAACTTCAGTGTGTCACAGAACAGAACGACGGCCTTCGCTGGCGTTCAAGGTGTCGAGTACGAGTTCCAGCACTATAACAGATACACTTACGACTACAAGGATTACTGGGCGGATGAAGTGTGCCAACCTTACAGGTATCCACCTCATCTCCTTTCTCAGACACTCATATCCAAGACTTATGACGGCAATTTCACAATAGGCGAAATAGTACATATCAATTCGACGGCGGGTCTTCAAGTACAGGCAGGCTATGCATCAATATGGGAAGCCTGGGTTATACAGCACCTCCTCCTTCAGGACTCGAACGGAACTATCCAGCTGACAGACAGTGGCAATACATCATCTTACCAAGCCGCCACGATATGGGCAATGACCTATGGATGGACAAATGCTGGGAGTGCATATGCTGCTGCGGCAAATGCTCTTAACATATTTTCCAGCGCCCTCTCGCTTGGGCTGGCAATAATTTCTGTCGCAGCTGCCGCTAATGTTATTGATCTGGACAGCACGGAGGCCGTTGTTGTTTCAACGGCGGCAAGCATTATTGCTGCCACAACTGCGCAAGCTGCAACCCTTCTTGGACTGTTCTCCTCCATCAGTTTTGTGTCTGGTAGTCGTCAAATAATAAACACTTACTGGCTGACAAACCAACCGCTCATTGGATCAGGATCCAACTACACTATGCCATTTTACGAGTCCAGTTACCCTGTTACGTTCACCCTACCTAACGGAGCCAGTTATCTCTTCTACGCGCCGGAGGATTATCTGAATGCCACTGGCATAGCGTGAGAACAGAAGAGGTGCCACAAGCCACAGAGTGAATTGCCGGATAATCTGGGCGTGGAGTGTGATACACGCGAATACAGGTCACACTGCATATGGCGCTAACATTGTAAGTGACATGATAAACGGGTTGCCAGATGAATGACAAGAATTTGATTCCAGAATTGTCAATTAGGTTTCACGTGTATATATGCAGGTCCCATGGGTTGCAGACTTATACCTCGAATAGGTATTTGTCTGGGCGGACGAATTAAATTTATTTTGTCAAGTAAAATTCGGCAGTCGGATAGTGTTGTTCCCGCCCACCAAATGCTGAGACAACATTGACTAACTTGGATTTTCGCAGGTAATAAAAGCGTTGATCTTTTAGTATGTTTCAGGAGATTTCAATTTTCAGTTTCCTGTTTCCCAGATGGGGTATTTCCATACCCTTCCACCGCTGCTGCTTGAGGCGGCAGAGCGGTGGAAGGGCAGCAGAATACCATGGCTTCATTACCGTACGGTCAGGATCGAGATAGCGTGAAAAATGCTGCGAAATGTCATATCTCATTCAGGCGCGAAAATCCAAGTTAGACGGCGCTGCCGCCATATCAAGAACACTCGTAGATGCTGTCATTGGCTCTGCGGCGTAACGTCTAATGTTTGAATCAGACGGAGAATATTGTTAAAATATATCTCAGAATCATGCGCGGAGGCAGGGTGTAATGTTGAAGCAGGAACTGTGCTCCAGAATGCGATTTCGCTATGCACGGCGCGATTGCCGTCTTCGAGACTCAGTCTTCAAGCGTCTTGGGTTCACGTATTTTCAGCAGCAGCAGGACTGCGCCGAAGAACACCGGAATGGATATGACAAACGGCAGAATGGGTTCTATTGAGTAGAGGTAACCGCCCAAGATCTGGGCAGGTATGGAGAGCATCAGCGGGAG
>DAHXLZ010000235.1 GCA_027365715.1 Methanomassiliicoccales archaeon
TTTCAAAAACTTCAGGAAAAATACGGGCAGTGATCCCTTTTTTACCAGAACCGGAATGCTTGTAATATCGGATGATAAGGATGAGATTGACAGGACAGTCGGTGTTCTCGGAAGAGAGCATATCCGTTGCAGCGTGATAGACAGGGACGAAGCGCTTCGCCTCGAACCAGGAATGTTTATCAGTGAGGATGAAACGATAGCCTATGAGCCCGAGGCAGGATTTGCGAATCCCGCCGCTGTCACGACGGGGTTTGCACGTGCCGCGGAACTCAACGGTGTCAGCATATTTCAGGGTTCGAATGTGAATGAAATCAGGCCCAATTCGGGCGGCTGGTCGGTGACCACGACCAGCGGTATTTTCGAAAGCGAGAAACTCGTAATTGTCGCAGGAACCAACACGCCGAAGCTCGCATCCATGGCAGGTCTCCGGCTTCCTGTTTACATGCTCTCCTTCCCGGTCTGTTATTTCGTCAGGCCAAAAGAATTCAAATCCTCCAGGAGGGTGATTTTTGACGGTGCCAACAACTTTTATTCCAGGCCGGAAGGCAGGGACCAGATACTGCTAGGCGCTATGCATTCTGAAATGAGTTACGGTGATGCCTCAGCCTTCCCGCTTCCGGAAAGCATGCACTGGTCAAGATGCGATCCGGACTACACGGGACGTGTGGGTTTCGACATTGCATCGGCATATTCGTCAGGTATTCTCTCCCGTTTTCCGGCAATGAAGAGTGCCGTTGTATGCCGTGACTTTATGCCCTATATCGACATCACTCCGGACTGGGAACCCATTCTGGACAGCGCCGCGTCTTCCGGTTATGACAATCTGTTTATAGGCTGCGGCTCCAGCGGACATGGATTCAAGCTTTCACCCATGGTGGGGAAGATCATCTCCGAGTTTGTAGTTGACGGACGATCTCGCAGCATCGACGCTTCCGCCTACTCGATTTCACGATTCGTATCAGGGAGTGCCGTCACTTGAGAATTCAGGGTTCGCTGAAGGCCGCAGCCGATCCTGGCGCTTTGATGGCAGCGATTGCAGACATGAGAAGTATATTGCCATGCCTCGCAGGAGTTGTAAAGGTCAATGCGGTGTCGCAGGACAGGCTGATGTGCAGGATAAGGATAAGGGAAGGGATAGTGAAGGGCACATTTGATGTCGATGCGCGTATGGAAGCCACGGGAAATACAATCATCTTGTTCTTCAAGATGAACGGCACGCTCGGCACTGCAACAGGAAGCATAACCGCAGCTCTGTCGCAGGCCGGGTCCTCCACATTGGTTGAGTATCAGGGTGATACCGAGATCAGGGGTCTTGCCGCCGCAATAGCCGGCGATGCGGTGGACGATGCAGTTGGCAAGTTCGTCAGGACCGTTATGGACTGCCTTATGTCCGCAAAGCCGGCACGTACCTGACATACTGCACCAGATGCTGCACTTTGTACCCACGGACATGAAATGAGTTCATATACGGTGTTCAGCCGTCTATTCAAAGCACCGTAATTTATACCACAGTATTGTTTTTCCATATGTGCATGTGACAGCGAATGCGAGGGTAAGAGGAAGCGTATCGGAACTGTTCAGCTGGTGGTCGGATTACACGGATGGTGTTGTGGACGAAGGCGGATTCGCCTCGGTGACCAGGAAGATCATTTCACGTGACGGTTCGGCCATTCTGATGGAGGATTATTTTTCAAAGCCTCTGAAATTTGTCGACAGGATTGCCGTCACGCTCAAACCACCGTCTGTCATAGAATTCAGAGGCGAGAGCAGGATCTGGAAGACACACGGTGTATACACATTTACGCAGAACGGGGACTTTGTCGATGCAGTCTCCGAGACAGATCTTTCACCTGTCGGTATATGGAAACTGATATTTTCCCTGCCTTTTGTACGAGGCAGGATTGAAAGGGGGTTCAGTGGGGATCTCGAGGGCCATCTGAAGGAGTTTGAAAAGGACGCGGGTCCGGAACCGTGAGCCAGCACTGCACCCCGTGGCGGTAATAAAGCAACGAAGTGTGCCTCCTATATTCAGATCGCTTTGCGCAGGGCGATCAGTTCTGGCTCAGTGGAATTCTTCTTCTGTTGAGCTGAACAAGCGTCATCCTGAAGGTGTTGTTTGAATCGAAATCCATGGTGACCGGGTTCTGGCCGTTCCTGAAGAGCAGTGTTAAGGTGCGTGAAGCCGGATTTTTGAGATCGACCTTCACCCCTTCAATGTCGCTGTAGTTGAAAACTTCGAACTTACCGTTGTCCGTAACCCTGAAACTCCGCGAATAGAACTGTATGCTGCCCGTCAGCCTTCTAGTCAGGGGAGAAAGAACAAGTATTGCAGCAATGAAAATGATGTATGAATATGTGGGCAGAACAATAAGGAAGCCCAGAATGATGAATATGACCAGTGGTATGAATGAAACTATGCTTGGCAGCCACTGGACCATACCATGCCTTGTGTGTATTACAATGACCCTGGATGTTCCGCTGCCTGTATTGTAGCTGTTCTGTGCCGGCATTTGGCTCATGGCCGGCATCTGTGCAGCCGGAGGTGCCGTATATACCGGGCTTTTCTGTGTTGTGAACTGGTTGTCGGCAAGATAGTAACCGCATTTGTAGCAGACCGTCGTCCCGCTTTTGTTTTTGTACCCGCAGTTCGGGCAGACAACCTTTGCCATAACGCTACATCTGTCCCATTTGATATAAAGATCGTTTTTTTGGACTGCGGGGCTACGTTCTTCGGTGCCCTATCGGGCAATTGACGCAGGCCCTGCCTTGCGCCAGTCCTTAAGCACGCATTCCATTGATATTCTTATGCCCCTCTCCATGGTGCCGATGCTCATGGATGGGCAATTGTCTGTCTTGAGTGCTGAAGCAATCGCTTCGTCGCTGGGAAGGTGTATGAAACCGCCTGCAATCCCTCTCTTTACCGCCTCCCTGACGATGATGAACATTGCATGATTGCACAAAAATGAGCCTGCCGAGAGGCTGAGAGACGCCGGTATGCCCTTTCTGCTGAGTACTTCCACTATCTTCTCCGGATTTATGTTTGCAAATATCCCGTCCGGTGCGCCCGCATCTATTCTTGCCGAATAATTCAATTTTCCGTTTTTTCTTCCGGTCCTGACAGGCATGTAGTTGATGGCCACCTTTTCAACGCTCAATTTTGTCCTGCCGGCCGCCAGACCGAGACCCAGAGCAACGGATGGTTTATGCCTGTCGAGTTCCGCAATTATCTCGTCTTCCACCCTGGCATGGTCCACGGGAAGGACATGGCCGCTTACTTTTGCTCCTCCTATCGTCAGGCCGTCCAGTTTCATTGCAATGGACTGTGAGGGGTTTTCCTTGTAAATATCAAAGGGCCCGAAACCGAAGACAACGGCTGTCTTTCTGTCCATGACAGCATATGGGCGACGCTGTTATTTTAGCATTGATGGTAAAAAACAGTGTTGAAAAATGGATGTAATTCGCTTTTGCGCTGCACAGACGCAGGGTTTCGCAATTAAATTAAGCACCTTCACAATCTTCCTTCTCCGGGAAAGGCAATCATATGGGAAGTTGTGACGGGTCGGAAGGCACAGATTCAGGGTTTGGGCGATATGTTCCGAATGGCACTTCATTAACAGCGGCGAAGTTGGTTCAGTGACCGAGATCAGGGATATCGAGCCGTTGAGCAGAGGCATACTCTATCAGTATGCATACTTTGCAACACTCACGCTGGCAGGTGCCGCCTTCTACATTTATGTGATACATGTTTTCCCTTCGAGCATTGTCGGTTCAGTTGCGCTCCTCATAGCAATACTCTCCCTGTTCCCGATGTTATTTTCGTTCGGCCTTCAGTACGGCTGGCAGCATTTCACCTCATATGAGATTGGCTCAGGCACAATGAGCAATATCAGGACGCTATTCCGCAGGGCCGTCAGGGCGGGACTCATACTCTCCGCCCTGTCTGTCCTGGCGCTTTTCATACTGGCGAGGCCGATCACCTTCCTCTTCTTTCACTCGTATTCCTATCTTCCGCTTGTTTATCTCCTGGCTCTGGACATACCTTCCTCAATCATGATTTCATTTCTGAACAGCATAATGCTCGGACTGCAGAATTTCAGAATGGCAGGCATAATCGGCATGACATACGTTCTGACGGTCTACGGTACCTCTATCGCTGTTCTCGATGCCACCCACCTGGTATACTCGATACCGATCGGATGGGGTGTAGGTTATTTCGTTGGAGCGCTTCTATACTACTTCGATTTGAGACGGCGGATTAGAACCGAATCTGGTCCATCGGTTATGCCGGAAGAAGGGATGAAACCCGTCATAACGTATTCCCTGCCGCTGTACGTTACCGGCATACTGAGCTACGGCGCGGTCTATTTCGACAGGCTCACAGTATGCAATCAGATTTCCCTTCGGATGTATCGAGCCCCTGTTGAGCTCGTGCCTCACCGATTCGTCGGAAG
>DAHXLZ010000236.1 GCA_027365715.1 Methanomassiliicoccales archaeon
GCGAAAAAGACTGTGTGTACTGCATGGCCTGCGTTCCGGTTTGCCCGACAAACGCCATAAAAATCACTGAAGGCGTAATTTAGCGGCGGAGCAAAAACACAAAACTCCCTGAGTGGGCTGCCGTAGCGGAAAATAGCCAGATGGCTTAGTGAGGCATCTCCGGCATGAGAAATTCAGTGGCGGGATTGACTATATTTCCCGGCCATATTGACAAATATAGACAATCTTCCACGAACAGGGTGAGCGGCAAGGTCGGACCGGAATCCCGCGGTATATGTAGCAGCGACTGCACGGCTTACGAATGTTCCAGCATCATGCAGACTAAATTGTCTTCGACCTCTTGTATGCAGTTGCATTTCTATTTTAATAGCAGTGTGCACTTTCAACTTTGCTGCCCGCAGCTCGTCTCTGGTCAGCTCGTCATTGCATCTACCTCGGACTGTATCAACGACTTCATAGTTGAGGCCGATATGTAGCTGGACACAAGCGAAGAATGCTGACTGTATATTACCGCGAAGATGTAGTCGCCCAGCTTTCCGTACGCGAAGCCCGAATGGCCGAGAATGTCGAGCACCACGATGCTCGCACCCCTGTATGTCATGTTCTGCATACTCCCGCCGGAAATCTTGAGAAGAGGGCTGAACAGCGTGGTGAGGTTGAGAAATTCTTTGTTTGAGAAACTTGTGCTCTTGAATTGTATGATGCCGAACTGCAGACTGCCCGCCGTGTTATTGAAGTACCTGCTTTCCGCCTTCACTCCGCCCGGAGGAGAGCCGGCACTGGAGGCGGGGGTGCTGATTACGCTTGATGCGGTGTAGTTGCTGTCTCCAGTGGCACTGTCCACCTGTGATGTCGATGGAAATCCTAAATGAGGCGCTGCGAACAAAGGCATAACAAAGATGAAAACGACCGCTGCCACAACTATCAGTGCGATGATGCCTCCAAGGACATGAGTGACCTTCATGGCCCGTCCTCAGTGGGTTACGGTTTATATTGCTTTCAGTCAGTTTATCACTTCCGCAGATTTGTCCCTCGGCTATTCGGCGTTATAATGGCCTGCCGCACTGACATTTCAATTCAATTTCAGTCAGTGAGACATCCGCCGGAGCTCCGCAGGATTTGGCAATCACTGCTGAAGATGCCAATATACAGATCCTGACATGCGAGACCGACGCCTTAACAAGTGCCAGTGCACGGTTAACAAGCTCGATCCTCACTGCAACCGCACAGCGAGCTGTTTTCGGATATGAATTCCTGTTTCTGCAATGGTTTATTTTTAAGTAAAAAATCCGTTGCAGCCATCGTACTGATATCTGTTAATCCAGCATCCATTCTGTTTCACCGGAAACGAATACATCCATGGCAGTGAGCATACAGAGGCTCCAGGTATCGGATGCTCACACTTCAATGAGACAGGAAAAATTGTGAGAGAATCGACAGGATGCGGCAACTACACAGAGAGTATCGCCCAGCGCAGCCCGACATCGGATCCGCATTCAATGTGTGCGAAGGTTGTAAACAGCTTACCCCATTCAGCATCTGTTATCTGACTGACGCCCTCAACTGAAATTCGCGATACCCTGATGTATGCCGATCCTCCGGGCCTGAGTATCCTACCGATTTCACGGACCACCAAATCCCTTCTGTTCGTGCAGCAGAGCACATTGTTGCAGAGCACAAAATCGACAGTTCCCGATTCAATGAAACTGAGGTCATGCGCGGCAGATGTGTGCATCCTGACTCTTTTCCTGGATGCCTCACCGAGATTTGCCAGCGTCTTTCCTGTCATTTCCGGATTCAAATCCGTTGCATAAACCATACCGCCGGTGCCCACAAGCTCCGACAAAAGTGAGGTGTAGTTGCCGTTCCCGCATCCGATATCGGCTACCGTGTAACCTTCATGGACATGCGCTCGTATGACTTTCTCTGTTTCGGATGAGATGCGACGCTGATAACCGTCAGCGCAATCGGAACAGCAGAAATAATGATCCATTCCTTCGATGCGGCTGATGAATGCATCCTTCCCTTTGAATCTGCATCCGCATCCGTCTTCGCATTCGAAATCATTCTCCGGCCTGAAGGCATTGTTCGATAAGCTGTCATCACCTGAGAACGGTTTCCTGAGCTTTTCCACATCAATCACCTGCAAGGCTCCTGATTGTTTCCGGGAGAGAAATTCGGGTACCTACTCAATTCAACTCATTGGACTATTTATATTTCGTTTTGGCAGGAAGACAGCCCAGATTGGTCCGATGCGCAAAATCTGTCAGATATGTTATAAAGAGGAATTCGCATTTCGGGTTCTGTGACGAATGTCAGTATGACGCGTAACGAAAGCGGTGACTGAATTGAAACTGAAAGACATAATGAGTACAGAGCTGATAACAATAGAGGAAGATGAATCTGTTTTCGCAGCCGTAAAGAAGATGCTGGACAACAAGATTTTCGGGCTCGTTGTGATAAACAGCGAAGGTATTCCGAGCGGCCTGCTCAGCGAAAGGAGTCTAGTCAAGCGTTTCATTCTCAGGAACAGGAAACCCGAGGAGGTGCCGGTAAAAGCCGTGATGAGAAGGCCGGTGCCATCGGTGCCGATTTCGCTTCCTCTAAGCAAGGTTGCGGAGTATCTCGTCCAGAACGGGCTGGAGAGGACTACCGTCACTGATGGCGGCAAAATAGTCGGATATGTCACGCTGACCGACATGTCAAGGTATCTTTCAAGGCAGAAAATATGGGATGTGCTGAAGTCGCACAGGACTTCCGACTTTATTTATTTCTGCCCGAAATGCGGGACAGGACACCTTAACCCTGTTTACGGGGAACATGGTGACATAAAAGTGTTTTCATGCGACAATGTGCAATGCAATTACCAGGAATAAGCGCGCGATTCGATAGCGGACAGCAGAATACCGATTCGTCTTGACTGGACTCTGTTTCCTGTCTGAAACGGAGATGGCACAGTAGAAGGCGTCTGTTGCCCGTATACCCCCCCTGAATTTGCATAAAGGGAATCAAGTCTGAACCTCTATGCCGTCAAGTCAATTCCGTTTTAGCGACACGCCTGTCGTTGCAGATTCTATATAAGTCCTGAAATCCGGCTGCTCTTTGTGGAATTTCCGCCATGCCATGTTCCTGTCGATGTCGTCAGAAATCAGGATACCGGAGGGTTTCAGATGCCTGGAAGCCCAACGGTATTCGTTCAGCATATGCGCTTCGGCGTGCCAGGAATCGTGTATGAATATGTCCGGTGTTTCGTTTATTTCCTCAAGCATTTTAATTGAATCTCCAGTGATTACCTTCCAGTTGTCCCTCAATTCATACGGGACAAGCCAGCCTGGAGCGAGCTTCGAACCGCAAACATCCACTTCATCAGCGATTTCGACACTTATCAGCTTACCGCCGGAATTAAGCCTCAGCGCCTCGAGTATAATCCGTGCGGAATAACCATGTGCGATTCCTGTCTCCACAATCAGGTGAGGTTTGAATTTACGTACGAGCATGAATGTAATGCCGTGTGTTCCCTGCAAATTCCACAGATCCGGCACCCATTTCCTGCATTTTTCTTCAAGTTTGGAATATATCTCCACACCTACGGAGTGCAGAGCTGAAAGGTCGTCCCTTGAATAACACTCTTTCCGGTGGGACCAGTAATAATAGCTTATCATCATCCAGGCTGCGCCGATTGGCAGCGATTCGAAGTGCGAACCGTCCTTGAAACAAATGTCCAATTCGCTAAAGCCGTCTTCTGAAAACTTGCTGAGACTCCGGATTGTTCTGAGCGGATTTCTCACAGACGATAGTACATATCTGGATTTTTTGAAATTTGCCCGGACGGTCATTTTCGAAGGGATGTGGCGGATTATATTTATAAATTAAGTTGGCGGTGATTGAATTCATATGCGACAAAATAACTTATCCGGATGCTTTGTTAGGAACAGCATTGAACGCTCCCTTCCGCTGATTTACGTAATCTGCCCTGCATATTGTTGTTTTTGAGTTCAAGCCGATAGGCATATCCAAATAGCAGATTGACAACAAATGCTATTTTGGCAGCCATGCTATACCAGTCACTGAAGTGCATGTAGAATGCAGCGAGATAAGACATTCTCAACGGACAGCACCACATCTATACCATGTAACAAACAAATGCCCGGTATCGCTATGCCAACCCGCTAAAAGCAGTAGCACAATTAATATAAGATTCACAATTTCCCCATTCAGGATGAATACCAAGCGGTCTGAGTTTACTCCCTTTATTACAGTAATAATCACTGCGTATAACCGAATGGAATTTGTCATGCGGGCGATTGAGTCCGTATCTGAACAGACCTTAAGCAGAGATTTTTTTGAAATTCTTGTGGCAAGAAACTTCAGCGACGATGAGATCGACAGATTCGCAGTCAACAATGGAGCCAGGCTGATCGGTCTTCCTCAATGCTCAATCGGAGAAATGATGCAGCTTGGCTTAAATGATGCAAGGGGTTCTCTGATATGCTTTCTTGATGATGATGATTTGTTTTCGAAGGATAAATTGAAACGTGTTTACGATACATTTTCTAAATTCCCTGATGTCGGATTCTACAAGCATCAGTTCGAATATATAGACACCGCCGGGAACAGGCTGCACAGGCTCACGGAAGAGAGACATATCTCAAACTTCAAAGGAGCTGAATATTTTTTGATCCGCGATTCAGAAAAACTTTCGAAAATCTCTCAATATTCATTGATCGGCCCTGACATGAACATCAGTACCATGTGCATAAGAAAGGATGTCTTATCGAGCGTCAGAAACTATCTGGAAAGTGTGACCTTTCTTTCCGATACTTTTTTGCTGGCGGCATCTTTGATATCACCCTATTCACTTTTTTTTGACAGTGCTTCATTGTCTAGCTATCGTGTCCACAGTAAAAGCACATCGAGACAGAGAAGGCCTTATCACTCCAATCCTGATATGGAAATGATATTGGAGATGATGGCGTCCCGGGGAAAAAGTGAGTTTGCATTCTTCTACAGGCAAAAGGAAGCTGTTGGAAAAATAATCGCGCTGATTGAAATGCAGAAAAGCAACAGAGTTGAAATGATTAAATTGCTGTTCAATTTTCTTTCCAGCAAGACTTTGCATGATCCAAAATCTGAGCTGTGGGCAGCAAAATTAGCGATCCTTTATCTGTTCAGTCCGAAAGCAGCTCTTCGGATCAAGAACAGATGACAGTGAGAACCGGATGCCGAACATCATGAATACCTTCTAGTGGCCTGGCATATTACCCTGACATCCAGCACCTGTAAAAGTGGTTTGACATTGTGTGTTACCCTTTAATTATATGAACACAAGCTATCCCTTTTTCGGGAATCAAATGCAGTTCTTGCATTCGGCCAGTACCCGCTTCGGCAAGTTGTTCTTTAGCAGTCATAATGACGATAATGGAAGCCGAAGGGGAAACGGCATTCCGACTGGTGCATCCTTAATAAGCAGGTAAATGATTTGAAATGGAAATATCTGAAACGGTGAACCCGCAGTAAAGAAGAGGAGACCGCTTTGATTTCCGTTATCATAACCGCATACAATAGAGAACGTTTCTTGCTTTCAGCCGTAAAATCAGTTTTGAACCAGAGTACGGACAGAAGTAACTATGAAATAATCGTCGTCAAAAATTTTTCGAACAAGGAAATCGACAGCTTTCTGGCAGCAAATAATGTGATACAAGGACTTACAGGCGACGTCTCAATAGGGGAGCAGCTATTAACCGGTCTCAACCTGTCAAAGGGAAGTATAATAAGTTTCCTGGATGACGACGATGTCTTTTCAAAAGACAAGCTGTTGTATATAGAAAGGTACTTTGATGAAGATCCTGAAATCGTCTACTGCCATAACAGCTACTATTCAATAGACGATGATTCGAATGCGTTGAGTATGGAGTTGAGTTCTCAGGTCAGGGAAGGATTGTACCTTAAGGTTAGTTCAGACGGGAGGATAGAACTAAAACCTCGGCCTCAGGTAAGGCTGAAAGAATACGAGTTGCTCTTCAATCTAAGCTGCGTATCTGTGAGGCGTGAGATAATGGAAGACGTGAAAGCGTTTCTGCCGCAACTGATTGACGGCACGGATCATTTTGCTTATTATGCGGGCCTGAGATCTCAGGGGAAAATGTTTTTCAGCGAGAAAAAACTGACCGGTTACAGAATTCACAGAAGCACATCAAACATGTTTTCTTCAGGGGAATCGCTTGACACGATAAGGGAACTGACAGGCACACTCTTCGGAAACCCCAACCATTACTCACGGCTGATACTGCGAATGGTCAGGGGAACAGTGCTGGAAAGCAGAATCCGTTGCAAGTTACTGGAAGAAAAGATGGTGATCCGCTCTCAGCAGAGAGATGATGCGCCAAAGGCGACAATAGAAGATGCTTTTCGCTATGTTTTATGTGGAAGTCGGGAATT
>DAHXLZ010000264.1 GCA_027365715.1 Methanomassiliicoccales archaeon
ACAACATTGTCAGGGTTGCAATGCAGGCAATGGCCGCGGTATTGGGCGGAACACAATCACTGCACACCAATTCGCTTGATGAAGCGCTGGCGCTTCCTACGGAGAAGGCAGTCAGAATAGCATTGAGAACGCAGCAGATTATAGCACATGAGAGCGGCATACCCAGTGTTGTTGACCCGCTTGGCGGCTCATACTATGTGGAATGGCTCACAGACAGGATGGAGGAAGAGGCTTACGCAATATTCGGCGATATTGAGGAATATGGTGGAGTCATTCAGGCAATAGAAATGGGATACTTCCAGAAGGCAATAACAGAATCGGCGTACAGGTATCAGAGGGAACTGGAGAAGAAAGAAAGGATCGTCGTAGGCGTGAATGAATACACAGTTGACGAACCGCTGAACGTACCGATATTGAAACTCGACCCGAAAGGCAGGGACAGGCAAATCGGGAGACTCAGAAAGCTCAGGAAAAGCAGGAACATGCGTGAGTTTGAAAATGCCATGGATAAACTCAGACGGACGGCAGAAGGAAACGAAAACACCATGCCTGCGATAATAGATGCGGTAAAGGCGAAGGCAACACTTGGTGAGGTCACCGGCATTCTGCGCGAGGTATTCGGTGAATACAGAGAGCAGCACATTATTTGAGGTCCGCAGATGTCAAGAAAGATCCGCGTTATGATTGCAAAGCCCGGCCTCGACGGCCACGACAGGGGGGCGAAGGTTGTGGCACGAGCACTCAGGGATGCCGGTATGGAGGTCATATACACCGGACTGCACCAGACACCCGAGCAGATTGTGCAGGCGGCGCTGCAGGAAGATGTGGATGCTATCGGACTCAGCTGCCTGTCAGGCGCACATGATGTTCTCTTTCCAAGGGTAATGGAACTCATCAGGGAGAATGGAATGGATGTGCTCGTCACCGCGGGTGGCATCATACCGGAGCAGGATATTCCCATGCTGAAGAAGAGCGGTATTGCTGCTGTTTTCGGACCTGGAACAGCCGTTGAGGAAATCGTGAAATTCCACAAAGATAACATCAGATCGAGAAAGTGAGGTTGTGGGCACATTTGAACTACACAAAACTGGCAGAGGACATAGCGAGAGGCGACAGAAAATCAGCAGCCAGACTCATATCACTTGTTGAAGATGAGGAGGAGGGATGCAGCGATGCTATGAAACTCCTCTACGAACGGGCAAAGGGAGTGCCTGTGCTTGGCATAACCGGACCTCCCGGGGTGGGAAAGAGCACGCTGGTACTTGAGATAGCGAAAAGAATGAGATCAGAAGGGAAGAAGCTGGGCATAGTGGCGGTGGACCCGACAAGCCCCATCACAGGGGGAGCCATACTTGGCGACAGAATCAGAATGACAGAACTCTTTGCCGATCCTGGTGTATTCATCAGGAGCATGGGGAGCAGGGGAGGCAGCGGCGGGCTCTCATCACAGACTGGAAGTGTGGTGAGAATACTCGATGCACTGGGATGCGACACAATAATTGTTGAGACGGTGGGTGCCGGACAGACGCAGGTGGACATAATGGGCATGGCTGACACGATAGTTGTTGTGACAATGCCTGGCTCCGGAGATGAAGTGCAGTCCATAAAGGCAGGGCTGCTCGAAATTGCTGATGTATATGTAATCAACAAGAGCGATCTGACGGGCGCGATGAGAACAGTGAGCGACATAAAGTCAATGCTTGACCTGGTGGACGACTGGCATGGATGGAAACCACCCGTGCTGCAGACCAATGCGCGTGAAGGAAAGGGTGTTGGCGAACTGCTTGACAGCATACAGCGGCATAACACATTCGCTTCAGATTCCGAGCATCTTGCTTCCAGAAAAAAGGAGCAGCTGAAAAGGGAGCTCCGGGAACTCGTGTCGAGAGAAGTTACCAGCAGGCTGTTCGAGTACATGAGCAAAGAAGAGCTGGACGAACTGCTGCACAGAATGCTGAACCACCAGACGAGTCCATACTCCGAAGCAGAGAGGATAACTTCTGCTCTGCTTCGAAAAAAGCATACCGCAGCCAGATGGCTGCCTGACTGATGGTTTGGAACTGCAGGCGACACGATAAAAGTGTTATAAATGTGGAACACATCGAACCAGCTACGCCGGGATGACAGAGTGGCCATGTGGCAGACTGCAGTTTAATTTGCCGAAATCTGCAGACAGGAGTTCAAATCTCCTTCCCGGCTCTAAGCCGACGGTTTGAGTTGCCAGCCACAGTTATCCACACATGGCGAAAAGGCCCCGGGCTTTGAACAGGAACTCAATTTACGGCGAAACAAGATGGATGTCCGGTGAGTTTGCCAGACCGCGGAGGTCGGGCATCGGCAAGGACTCGATAAGCGCCATTCTCGATTTCATCAGGGACATGAAGACAAGCGGCCCCGGCGTTCACAGGCAGTATTTCTATGCGGTAAAACTGAGAGTGATGGCCGTGAAAATGGGAAGTGCGTCCACCAATCCGGGGAAGAAAGACATTCGTGCATTGATAGATGAGTTCCAGGAAGGACAGTATGCGGACAACTCGATGGAGGATTTCAAAGTCAAACTGAAACGGTTTTACAAATGGTTCCTCGGGAAGGATGAAAGCTATTCTGAATTTCTGAACGTCCTGAAGAGAGACACCAACGGCCACCTGAGCAGGATTCAGAAGCCCGAACCCATCATTTCAAAACAGGAGCTCAGGGGAACGGTGGCTGCCTGCAATCAGCCACGCGACCGTGCTCTGATATCGCTGCTCCATGATTGAGGCTGCCGGATATCGGTGCTGCTCACGCTTCGCATGGAGAACCTCGTGTTTGACAGCTACGGCTTTGTCCTGATGGTGGCAGGAAAGACAGGCCCGCGCAGAGTGCGTGTTGTCGGAAATACTGAAAAATCAGGAATTGAAAAACAGAGTCGTGGAAGAACTCAGGACAAAGAAAGTCTGAGCCGGCCTCCCGATTCATGCACGAAACTCCCTCCGCCCATTTTCGTGCAAAAAGAGCATTCCGGAGCACTTTTATTTAAATAGTCATGTCTGGAACAGCTGCATTTCATTTTCAGTTTCTGAATATTCGGAAATTATTATAGTTAGGCCAATGAGCCAAATTATCTTCGGCTCTGCTTCAGTTCCTGGACTTCGAGTTTGAGTTTTTCAACTTCCCTGACAAGATCCACCTGCCGTGATAAAGAGTCCATCTTCGTACTCAATGTTCCCTCAATGCGGGACATATCGGACTTCATTTCATTTCTGACAGAAGCCATTTCATTTCTGAGCGACTCGTACTTGGCATTGAGGCCCTTCAGCTCTCCCTCCACCTTATTGAAT
>DAHXLZ010000215.1 GCA_027365715.1 Methanomassiliicoccales archaeon
AAGAAACATCGCCGACCGGGGCATGTCCCCGGCCGGCAGGCCCCATGTCAACGGGCCAATCGTAGCGGGGATGAGGCACAGGGCAGAACCCTGTGCGGACCACAGTTACAAGCCTCCCGTTTTAACGGGAGGTAGTTGACAAGTGTCTCTATGAAAGTGAAGGAAATAATCGATCTGACAGTCAGCCTGCGCACATTCATGCCTGTCTGGGCTACATCACCTCTCCCAAAAATTGAACCGGTTGGTTACCTGTCCAGAGATGGCTACAATTCTGAACTGTACAGCTCGAGCACTCATGCCGGAACTCATGTTGATGCACCTTATCACTTCGATGACAGCGGCCTTGCTGTGGATGCAGTGCCGCTGGAGAAACTGGTCGGTGACGGCTACTGCCTGGATGTCCGGTCGAAAAATGCAGAGATCGATGTTTCCGAACTCGAACAGAAGTGGCTTCCGGATTTTGACGGAAACGTGCTTCTCCTGCACACGGGATGGAGCAATAAGAGGAGTTTTTCGAAGGAATTTCTTTACGAATTTCCCGGTCTATCCATGAATGCCATTGAGTTCATACTAGAGCACAAAATCAAATTGCTGGGCATCGACACACTGGGGATGGACCCGTATAAGAGAACGGGCTTCGACGTGCACCGTGCACTGCTCACAAAAGGCATACCATTCATTGAAGATCTGTGCAACCTTGACAGGCTCAGGGAAGGAAAGAAATACATGATTGTCGCGCTGCCATTAAAGCTCAAGGATGCCAGCGGTGCAATGGCGAGAGTCATCGCTTTGGACGTGTACTGAAGGAGGAAACAGTGCGACAGTCGCTGTTCACGGGCGATACTTCATGGTACAGTTGTCGAATCTTATTCCTTTCTGTTAACAGCATCTCTCAGATATGCGTCCTTCCCAGTTATCCAGTCCATCCTCGGCGGGCTGAATATATCGATGTCTTCTGTATCCTCAGCAGCAAGTGCCTCATGAACCACATTTGAAGGTATTACAAGCACGTCTCCTGCTGAGATGACCTGCTTTCTGCCGTTCATGGTCAATTCCAAAGATCCCTTCTGTACCCATGTTATCTGCTCGTTGTCGTGGCTGTGTGCCGGCACCACACACCCTTTCTTGAGGAGAAGTCTTGCCACCATTACTTTTTCCCCGTAAACAATCTGTCTGGTCAACAAATCGCTCACCTTCTCCTCCTTTACATTCTTCCAGTTTATTTTTCCGATGTTCATGTGCATCTTTATGTCTGTGGTTCTATATTATTGTGGCAGCCGGTGATCCTGCGATTGACAGAGCCTGGCAATATGCTCCCGTTTTAAGTGCTGCTGCATGTGTGATTACACTGCTCAGATTTGTGCGACAACAGTCTTCAGCGGCTTCTCGATCGCATTCAGAGCAGGACACTTCCTCCTGGCCTCTTCAACAACTCCTGAGAGATTGTTGTCTGAGATGACATCTATCCTCAGCTCCTTCATTATGGGTATTTCGGAATCGGTTACCAGGGGGCCGACATCGTAGGACAGCTGTCCCTTCACCCTCAGATTCTTCAGCACTATGTTGTGCAGTGAGCACTGAATCGCAAGCGTTGACGCAAAGCAGGAGAGAATGCCGAAAAGCATGTACGTCAGAGGAGAAGGCCGGACTCCTCTTCCGCCCAGCAGAGCAGGCTCATCCGAACCTTCTTCGTACGATGATGACGGCGTATCAAGATGTGCGGAAAACATCGGACTTCCGGTCAGACTGAACGTCCCTTCCATTTTCCTCTCCAGCGGAGCGCTTCCGCCGTTTGTCCTCGCCCTTCCCGCAATCTCTTCAATACGGTCCATCTGGATGTTATTTATCTCTTCTTTCATAGCTCCAAAGTATCATGTCACCTGTGAAAGACTTTGCGCCGTCTCGCCATGGCGTACGAATACCGATGCGTCCTTTTATCTGGAAATAGTTTCCTTCATGCTCAAATCAGGCAGCCATTTCCTTCCCCATTCACCAAGTTTGTCAAGTGCGGGGGCCAGGTCATGCCCCTTCGGCGTAAGGGAGTAGCGTACTTTGAACGGTCTTGTGCTGATGACTTCCCTGAGAATTATTCCATCCGCTTCCAGCGCCTTCAGTGTATAGGACAGCGTCTTGGAATTCAGGCCAGTGGCCCTGAGAAGTTCGTTGAAACCCATCCCTTCCCTGCCGAGGTACCTGACTATGATAAGTTTCGCTTCGCTTCCAAGTTTTCTGATAGTTTCCACAACCGGGCACAGTTCTGTCGCTGGAACCGTTCGAGCAGATTGGATTGCTTTCATCGGGTTACCGTATGTTCAGTTACCTGTTTTAATACTTTACTTATTCTACGAGCTTTACAAAAGGAAGTGACATAATGGCAAGATTGATAAAACACGAGAGAAACAAACCTTACGCAGTGGAAGCAAAAGCCGGCGAAACGATATACATCTGTGCGTGCGGGCTGTCCAAGAACAAACCGTACTGCGATGGCAGCCATAAGGCAACAGTCTCTGAAACGCAAAGCGAACTTTACATCTACGATGGCGATCAGAAGACAAAGCTCGTAAACCACTATTGAGGCGCTCTTAGATCCGTTTTTGTAAAAACCTCTTCTTCTTTATTTTGTCCAGAGCGATGCAGGTGTCGGGATTTGAAGTAAAAGTTCAAATCAGGTAATATGGTTTAAATAGCCATGAGCCATTTCGAGCGACATGAAACCCGAATATGCGAATATCGCAAATCTCGAAAAGGAGCTAGTGAGGCTTGACAATTCAACGATTCCTAATAAGGCGAAGGTGAGAATCAGAGAGTTCCTGGAGGACAGAAAACTCAAAAGCCTTTCTGAAGTCCGGAGATACAACCTATGTGTTAGGCTGAGGAAATCGGCAGACATTATTCCCGACAGATTTCTGAAGCCTTCAATCGAGGATGCAAAGAGAGTCATTACGACCATCTCGGAAACACCACTCAGGCCCGGTACGAAATTTGAGAGATTGCCGTCCGTCAACACAATTGAGAGCTACAAGCTTGCGCTCAGGAGTTTTTACAAGTGGCATCTCTGCCAGGACAGGAAGATGCCCGAATGTGTGGCGTGGATAAAGATAGGCGGTGTGGACAGACACAAGAAACCGGAAAACATGATAACTCTTCAGGAAATAAAGAGCATAGTTGAGAACGCAAAGAACAGTCGCGACCGGGCAATCTTCCAGCTTCTGTACGACAGCGGTATCAGGATGGGAGAACTTCTTACCCTGAGGATAAAGGATCTTGAGTTCGACCATTATGGGGCAATTGTAAAAGTTTCAGGCAAGACAGGATACCGTCATGTAAGAGTGGTAGGTGACAGTGTCGCATATCTGAGAGCATGGCTTGACAGCCATCCGGTTCAGAACGACCCCAGCGTTTATCTGTTTGTAGGGCTGAGCGATAAAACCAGAGGAAAGCCCCTGAACCATCCGAATATCTATTCGGCACTAAACAAAGCTGCGTCCAGAGCTGGAGTCAGAAAGCTACACCCTCACCTGTTTAGGCATACTAGGGCAACTCTTCTTGCAAGCAAGGTGACGGAAGCACCACTCGAAGCACAGATGGGATGGGTGCATGGTTCACAGATGACGAGAGTATATGTTCATCTTTCAATGAGAGACCAGGACAATGCAATACTCAAGGCCCACGGCATCAAGGTTGACGAAGACAGTTATCTGAATGAACCCGTGCCTTCAAAGTGTGCTCGTTGTGGTGATATCAATCATTCTGATGCAAAATATTGTCGGAAATGCTGGTTGCC
>DAHXLZ010000309.1 GCA_027365715.1 Methanomassiliicoccales archaeon
AAATGCCAGAGACTGACGAATTCTGGTCATCTCAGCCTGCTCTTCTCGTTCAGCGAAAAGGATCAGATAACGTCCCCCTTCTGAGCTTTCTTCCTCTGGCTCTTTCAGCGTTATCCGGCAAACCTCACGAAGACCATTCATCAGTACTTCAGAATTGTCCGACTCGACGGCGCTTCTATAGACTTTGCCATTTTCATCCTCGGTCATCACTCGCCTCTGCCGTCTCTTACTTGTTCCAGTGATTTTATCCGCAACGTCTACGGTGGTTGTGCTCTTTGCATCTAATGTCCCGCTATCCCCCAGACCGCCTGCTTCGAAAGGCAATATAACAATTGAATAGTTGAGATTCAGATCTTTTCCGGCTATTTCAGACAAATTATACCACTGGTTTTCATTTTTCTCTTTGAGCCGTGCTTCTCCCCTCGGATCCAGCAATATTACAGGGAAATCCAACATCTGATTATTGTTTTGTTTCCTACGCTCTTTCAGCAGAGAAGTGAGCTTATCTTTCACACGATCTGTCCGATCGTGGAGACGCTCCTGCGTCAAGATTGGACATGCCTCAAACCACTCATTCAAAGCAGCTTTGTCCACCTTTGCATCGGCAAGTAATTTAACTTCACTTCTCCAAACAACGTAGGTCTCAGGCAACTCCCTACCGGAGCCATGAAGATACGAGGCAACAGGGGGGCATCCCGGTAAATCAGTGTTTACAGAAGTTAATGACCACGAGTCCAGCAAAATATCTGTCAGCTCAGGCGCAGGGGCCCTGGGAGCAAACGCTCCTTCTCTCTGTTCCGGGCTCATCCTTCCGACCAATTCATGCAGACGCCGCGGACTGCCGTCAATCTCGCCGGAATTCATGTCTGCCCATTCTTTCAAAACACGGAAAGTGGCATTCATTGCTTCCCTGATTTCGGAGCTGCGAAATTCCGATCTCGAAGTCACGGACTGCGCAACGACATCTATTTGAGCTGTTTTGTCCCTCCCACCGCGCCTGTTGACCCGTCCAAGCCGCTGAATGAACGAGTCGAGTGGGGTGAGGTCACAGACCATATGGTCGGCATCGATATCGATTCCCACCTCACCAGCAGACGTACTCACAAGGTATACAGTGCGTTCAACCGAAGAGCCTGAATTCAAGAACTTTAGGAACAGCGGTTTTTGCACTAGTTTGTCTCGTTCATAACCTCGCATTGTGCCTGTGAGAATCTCGACGCGCTCACCGCCGACAGCCTTGCGAAGCTGATTGAATATATCGAGAGCATCTTCAGGCGATTGTACATAAATTAAGATTTTGTCTTTGCCATCTCTGTATCCGAGGCTGATATCAACGATCTTTTCCCTGACTTTTCTCATAATGTCTCTGTCTTTTTCCGTCTGACCCGTGTTAAGCACGTGCAGATGCACACGTTTTATTGCGCAGATGCGTTCCTCCACAATCTGGTCCTCTTTTTCCTCGTTTGCCAATAGCGTGAAAGCGGAATCAAATCCGCTTCTTAACGTAGCGGATAATTCCAATATCTTCACGGGTCTGGTTTCGCCTGACTTTTGCTGTATTTTTGTCAATTGTCTAAGCAGCTCACTGAATGCAGGAGTAAGATGAGCTTCGTCATGAACAATAATAGAATCCTGACCAATCAGTCCCGCATGTTGTGAACGCCCATAACGCCTATCACCATAGCCATTGAAGAGCAGTTTGCTTCCAATCATGTCGATTGTGCCTATAATGATAGCTGGTTTTGTCGGATCTGCCTCCCATTCTTTATTATCTGCGAGTTCACCGCGAAGTGTGCTTACGGCGATGACAGGATCTTCGGTCACCGATATGCGTTTCAATTCAGTGGAGAGCAGTTGTAAAGCCACACTATGAACCTGCCATCGTGCATCATTCGGTGTGGAGAGTCTTTCCCTCATCTGTTCTGCGACTGATGTGGCCTGATCAACCACCGTTCTTCTGTCTACTATGTAGACAAGGCGTGCCGGAATCGTCCTCTTTCCGCCAAGCTCATGAATTTGATGTACCAAAGCTACCAACCATATGGGAATAACAGACGTCTTCCCCAATCCTGTTGGTATGTCACATACCGCAGGTATGTCTCCCTTGACCATATTATTGTAAAGTCGTCTTTGCCAGCTGAATGGCGAAAAATCTGTCAAAGCCTTGAAATCTTCATCCAGCGCCATGTTTTTCTTGTGATGCATGCCTTCATTGTATCTTATTTTTTGTTATTACTCAGCTTTTCTGTAAATGAGGAAATTACAGCAGATCCGGTACATTGTCCTTCACACTGAATTATGTACCAGATTACTGAATGCAACTGGTCTCTGTTACAAAAGCCGATGAACTCGGAGTGAGATGTTCATGCTCATACCCATGCCGCAATTCGTGAGTTTACAATCGTCCTACCACCGATTTCATGAAGGGCCTGTTCCCCCCTTCACATTGTCGCTTTCCTGGACGGGCAAGACGTCACGCTTTTGTTCCATGATTGAATTTGTGAATCTGTTCATAAACTTGAGATACCTGGTTATCTCATTTTCTCCTTTCTCAGTGATTTTCACGATGGTTCTGGGTCCGCCCATCCTGATGAATCCATGTTCAATATTCACGTAACCATTTCTTTCAAGTATGTTCAAACTGGAATTGAGGGAACTTTTCGATATTTTGACCGCCATAAGAAGATCCGTGAATGTCGCACGTCTGAGGGCAAGCAGCACGACCATTATTCCCACCCTGGTCGGATTGGTGAACGGGCCCATACTGGCAAGCTCTTCTACAAGATTCATTCCCTGCTCTCTCCCTGTGTCCTCTTCATCCGCCTTCATACTCAAACAGGAACTCCTCCGGAGCGCTGTAGAGAGATTTTAAGCTCGCAAATGTGAAAAATGGCAGAGCGAATACAAAACCCTCAAGACCTATTCCGGGAAAAATGACGAGAAATGCAGCGATCGCGAGGCTTGCTGAAAAAACCCAGTCCTCCAGCTTGAACTCAACTATTATGCTCCCCTTCTTACTGAAACCGCGGTGCCATTTTACAAGAATCAGAATGACCCAAATCAGCGGGAACCAGACAGCGATATCTACATAACCTAAACCAAGCAGGATGATGAAAACCAGCCATGGCCATATCCTGTTGGAGTACGTTCTGATGATCGCAACTCTCCCTTTCCGCTCTCTTTCCGTCTCCCTATCTTCGAGTAGAGACATAGTGTATTCCATTCTGCCGAACGCGACGAAACCTGAAATCCTGGATAAGTACCATACAGCAAAACCGCCCGCAATCCAGACTATTCCGAGCAGGACAAGTGAGTTAAACAATAAATCAAGTAAAAATGACGCCATCACTAGAATTGAGAAGGAACCGTAAAAAACTCCTATTCCCCTCCTGGCCCTGAATCTGAAGATTCTGATGGCCATTTCACCGGCATCATGCCTGTATCTTTCAAATTCGGTTCTCTCCGCATGCTTCCGATACACTGCATCATCTGTCAACAGACCTGTCCTTCCTGCTGTTTCGAGTCTATCATTCGCCAGTACCTCAAGTACAGTATGACCCCTATTAATCCCGCTGTCAATGTTCGTGAGATGAACTCTGCTTTCCCATCTTATATCACCCCCAATACTGTCCCTAACGGATAACATGAAACCAAATGAAAACACCGGGAGGCGCTTCTCGTTGCGCAGGATGTGGAGCATCTCATGCTATGAAATGAAGTGGGATTTCAAAAAGAAGAAGGTACTCTTTGCAGTCTCATTTGTTGCAGTGGCTGCAATACTTGCAGGCATATTTTTCAAGTACGTTTTCAATCCCGAGATAGTATCCGAACCCGGATATCTATGGGACAATATCATCCTGTTCATAACAAACGGGTTCGTATCAGGCATCTTTCCGATGATTATCGCGGGCGCCGTTTCGGTTGACTCCATAGCATGGGAATTTGACAGGAATACCATTCAGCCTCTGCTATCGCAACCCGTCACAAGGAGTGAAGTTTATTTCGGGAAGTTTTTTGAAAAATTCCTATTACTCACTGCAATATCAATTCTTCTTGTCGTTCTGTCCGTCGTCATATCGGAGTTTGTTGCGGGAAGCCAGGGGCACCTGTTGTGGGTTGTGCCTGTTGCATTTGGATTTCTGCTCGAACTCATGCTCTTTGTTGCGCTCGCCTTCCTGCTCGGTGCACTCGTCAGGCAATCAGGTTTCATGATGATCATGGTAGCAGGAGTTTATTTTGTAGCCCTGATATCCGATCTATTCCTGGAAATCAAGGAGGGAGTTCGCCTCTGGATGAGCCTGCTTCCTTTGACATCCTCCAATATGATAATTCCGGCCATGCAGCATTTTTCACTTTCACCAACCAAAGACGTGTATTTTTCCGTCAACATAGGATCCATGACAGGAGGAGCTTATTTGCCGGTGGCCCCGCTCCTGGCATATTCTGTTGCGGCTACACTGCTTACTGTTTTGGCCCTTCTGTTGTCTGGTTTTCTTGTATTTTCAAGGTTGGAGATAAAGGGGTGACTGCTTGGCGGAAATAATGAAAATCTCCAACCTTTGCAAGATGTATACCTCCGGTTCCGGCATTACCGATGTGAACATGAACCTCTTAGATGGGACAATTCACGGCTTCCTTGGACTCAACGGTTCGGGCAAAACGACCACCATGAAGTGTGTCATGGGCCTGCTGAAGAAAGATGGCGGAACAATAGAGTATGAGGGAAAACTGTTCGATCCAATGAATGTTGCCGATAGATCGCATATCGGTTTCTCTTCAGATTTGCCATTTTACCTTCCCTACCTGACAGGATTCGAGCTGATGTCGGTATACGGAAGAATCAGGGGACTCTCAAAGGAGCAGAGCAGGATGGACGCGAAGGAGTTCCTGAAACTAGTCGGCCTTCATGAGGAAGTCAACAAGCAGGTGGGAAGTTACAGCAGGGGCATGATGGCAAAACTAGGCATTGGAGTTTCACTGCTGGGGGATCCTGATTTGCTCATTCTTGATGAACCGACCTCGGGAATGGATCCATTGGCCTCCGCGAACATTAGGAAACTTCTTTCCGAACTGAAGAAGAGAGGGAAGAGTATCCTGTTCTCTTCGCATCAGCTGGGCGAAGTCCAGGCTTTGTGTGATAATGTCACCATAATCGACAGGGGGAAGACAATACTGGAAGGATCTGTTCAGGACTTATCAAGGAGATTGGGGAAGAACTTCTGCTACATCGCCGAATTCAAGGATCTCCCTTTTGATCTGCTCATTGAAATAAGGAAACTGGATGGAGTGAAGGAATGCAATACAGTCGATGGAAAGCGCAACCTGGTCAAAATTACTCTTTCAGGTGAAATGGAGTTAAGGGAAGAATTGGCAAGGCTGGCATTCAAGCACGGAAGCGTTATGCTTTCATGCACCACATCATATACATCGCTAGAGGAGATGTTCCTCTCCCTGATTGGTTGACATGGGTCGCCGGATTACATGCAAAAATACTGCAGAGATACTACAGCGCCACATTTTCACTGGCCCCTTTACTGAATTGCCACACATGCCTGTCACGCAATGCAGGCGATGCTGTCCGCTCATTTACCGCATCGGGTACTCTTCACTCCATGTTTTAGTGCCTTGAAGGGCAAAGGGTCAGAGTTGGAATTTTAACGCGAAAAATCTTGATTATTCACAGCCTCTCCACAAACGGGAAGAGCGGCAATCCCGAGAGGCCAGACTGCTTTGCCGGCGCTCTTGCTGTCCCCGGCCAGCCGGATATAATATCTTCTTTCAGCAGTTCATGCATTTTGCCTGAGGCTCCTATGTAATCGACAGCTTCAGACCATAACGTCTATTGAACGATTATCCGGTTCTGCAAATGGCACCTGGTTGGCATATTTAAGCATAACAATGGTATCACTCAAGTATACAAATAGTAATACCTGACCTTAATGCAGGAAGCGGCTATCCGTGAAGGACGTAGTCGGAGTTGTGCGCGAGACAAGGGATGAGTATTGACACGTGATGCCCGGCCATCACGGAAGGGCCCAACTGCGGACGGCAGCCTGTTCGATGCATCGGCGATTATCAATCTCCTGATTTCTCGCGGTAATCGCATTATAGACCTGCTGACAGGAAACTGGATTCTGGATCTGACTGTCTATGAAGTGGGTAATGAAATATGGAAGATGAATAAGATTCACCGGAAAATATCATCATCTGAAGCAGACATACTGCTTGAGAGTTTGCTCAGCATCGCAGCAGACAGAATGAAACTCGTCCCTTCAGCCGCGATCGACCATCTGTCCAGCCTGGGCTTAGCCAGGGAGGAAAGGCTGAGCTTCTGCGATGCCTCCTATCTTTCTGCGGCAATTGAAAGAGAACTGGTTCCTGTCACAGACGACAGGAGGCTCTTTGAGGCGGCAGGAAAACATGTGAAAGTTCGGGCATCAACGGAAGTCTGAACCTGTGCCAGAGCAATGGAAGAGACAATCCGTATGACACGGAATATGGATGACCCAGTAGTCCCGCATAGGGAAATTACTGCACTGGCACTGTTTTTTGATGTGAGAGTGCATTCCGTTGTTTGGGTGAAGGGATGCACTACACAGAGAATGTAAATGAAAGAAGGGTCAAGGATTTTGTGCTCAAGCGGTTTGAACGCCATTTTCAGGTGCCTGCAGGCCAGTCATAGCCACAGCGTATCTTCCAGATCCTTGAAATGTTGATCGCCCGTCAGGACCCTGGCCTGATTTACACGGGCAAATGCCAGGACTATACCGTCGAAAAGACCGGGTTTTGTAAGTGATTTCTCTTTTGCGTTCTTTTCGAGCAACAGATACATCTTGGCAGATTCAACCGCAGTTGCTGCATCAATCCCCAAGATCTCTGACGTTTCGGAAATGGTCTCGAGCCTTTCCATGGCTTTATTCTCATCGGCTCCTTCTCTCATATATTTCCTGGCCACTTCGGATAGCACTATATCTGGCGTAAGGACTTCATCTGCCTCTTCGATTGCCGCCAGCGCTCTTCTTCCCTTTTGAGTGCCCGAAAAGATTTCAATCCAGGCGTACGAGTCAATAACGATCTTCACCGCGATCAGTCTCGGCGAATTGCTTTATTTTTCCCTTGTCCAGGCTGAATGCCTCTGCCAAAAGTGCCTTTCTGCGTTGTTTGATAAGTTCCCTGACTGTGTCATCCAGCGTACGTTTTCCAAGAATGCGCTGCAACTGGCCAAGGCTCTTCAGGGTGTTTTTCGAAACCTTGATCGTAGTGCTGTCCATAGTTAGGTATA
>DAHXLZ010000219.1 GCA_027365715.1 Methanomassiliicoccales archaeon
AAATTCGTGGGGTTCCTGGCTGCATTAGAATGCGACCTCCTTTGCGGCCGGCGGTTCGCGTTTCTTCGAGACTGCTCGCCTTCCCTTCCGGGAGGTGTTGGCAACTCTCTCCACGCACGTTAATTCGGGCATGCCCTGCCCTACTGCATTCAGTGCTCTGGCGAGGATGTTTCCCGATGCATTGACATCACGATCCTCAGTGTGTCCGCATGAGCATCTGTATACCCTGTCTTTGAGTGTGAGCGGCGGGTCTGCGAGCCTGCCGCACACTGAACATTCCTGAGTGGTGTTCTCTGCAGGTATTTCGACATACCTGTGGCTGCGGTTCCTCTGCTTGTATGCACACATCTGCCTGAGCATTCCCCATCCTGCATCGTATATGGATTTAGCCAGATTGCCGTGAACCATGGTTCGGACGTTCATGTCCTCGAATGCAATGAGATCATACTGTTCTGCCCATCCTGTTGTGAGTTTGTGTGCAAAGTCCCTGCGCTGGTCACTGACCTTTGCATGGCAACGTGCCACACGTATCTTCTGCTTGTGCCAGTTGTTCGAACCTTTCACTTTGCGTGACAGCTTCCTCTGTGCACGTCTGAGACTCCTCTCAGAGCGACGGAACAGCCTTGGCGTTTCAACTGTCCCGCCGGTCGAGAGTGCCGCAATGCTCTTGAGGCCAAGGTCGATGCCGGCAGAGTTGACAGGCGGTGTGCACGGGGCTGTCGGGTGGTCGGCAACTTCGATGGTGAGCACTGCATACCATCTGTCGCCTTCTCTCTTCACGGTACATGTCTTCACGCACCCGTCGGGCAGCTGCCTGTCGTACTGTATGGGCACATCGCCAATCTTGGACAGGTGCAGGCGCTTCGTGCCTGCCCTGCCGTCTGTGATGACAACGGAGCCGTTGTGCGCATCGGGATAGGTGAGGGATGAGACCTCACTTTTGAAACGTAGATATCCTGCAATGTGTTTGAAAAACGCTTTAAACGCTTTATCCAGGCGGTGCAGGCAGTTCTGTGCTACCTGTGAGCAGACACGGCTGATGCCGTTTCTGTCGTTTTTTCTCCATGTGACGAGCGATGATGCCTGATCTGCATATGTTGTTGAAACTCCTTTCGCTTTCCACAAACACTGTCGCTGTTCAAGTGCATAGTTCCAGAGGAACTTCAACTCATCGAGCTGAAAGAGAAGTTCCCTTTCCTGATTGCGGAAAGGGTAGAGGCGGTACTTGTATGACTGGTGCATTGAGTGTTGCGCGTCTGCGATGGGTTCGAGCGTATTTAAAAGGTGGTTCGCTTTCATAAACAAATCACAGCCCAATGATTCAACAGGCACGACAGTTTCAGCCTTCCTCAGCATCTCCCGATGATATATAGGCAGTTTCGACGTGAATATCGGGAGGCGTTCCCTTTGGCCTCAGGATGGAAGGAATCAGCGCTGCGATTACAACAACGCTGAAAATGGCAAATACCGAGTGAAACGACTCCATGAAAGTGTGCCACTGAGCCTGGTAGGCGGCGCTCTGCACAACGGAAGCAGGGAGATTCTTTACAGTTCCGACGAAGAGTGTTATGAAATTTGATATTTTTACAGTTGTGCCGATGAAAACAAAAGCTATGGTGAGAGCCATCATGCTGGACACATTAAGCATGGTTGAATTTGTCGCTGCACCGACCCCTCTCTCGTTGGCACTCATCGAACCCATCACAGAGGAGATGTTTGGTGAACCGAAAAGTCCTCCGCCAATGCCTGCCAGTGCCAGTACGCCGGAGACTTCAAGCGGCGGCGCATTCTGTGGCAGAGCACTCAGGAAAACCAGCACCACGGCGGACAGAACAACGCCGGCTGAAGTCAGACCCCTGTAACCCACTCTGTCAGAGATTACACCGCTGATCGGACCTACAAGCAGGAAGCCAAGGCTCATTGGTATGAGCTGAAGGCCGGCGTTGAATGCGCTGAGTCCCTTGACACCCTCGAAATAGAACACCAGAAGGAACATTATGCCCCCCCTCCCGATTGCGAGGAGGCTCGACGCCAGCACACCGGTTGAAAAAGCTCTTCTCTTGAAGAGCGAAAATTTCATGAGCGGATATTTGGCGAAATGTACCTCGTTAACGACAAACGCTGCCATCAGAGCGGGGGAAAGCGTGAATGCAATGTAACTGAACAGGAGATATGGATGGAAGGTTGAGTAGAATATGCCAGATACAGGAGTCGTACCGGCGGTCATGCCGCCAAGGGTGTAGAACGTTGAGCCGAGGAGGAGGGATGCAATTGATCCTGAAAACAGTACAGCCCCTATTGTGTCCAGCGTCTCATTCCTGTTTGGAACTGAAATCTCATGCAATCTCCTATAGGCCCAGACGGTGGCAAAAATTCCAATTGGAACATTGATGAAAAATATGTATCTCCAGCTGGCTAATGAAGTGATTATCCCACCCAGAACAAGACCAAGAGTGCTTCCACCAACACCTGATACCATGTTTGTGCCTAGCGCAAGACCTCTCTGGTTTGATGGAAAGGCATCCGTCAGAAGCGCCGCAGAATTAGACCAGAGCATTGCTGCACCAACAGCCTGGAACAGCCGGAAAATCACAAGCTGCAGTCCTTCCGTGAGCATTGAATTTGGTATTATTATGCCCGAAAAACCGGCGAGCAGAGAGCCTGTCGTGAATACAGCAAAACCGGCGTTGTATATTTTCACTCTTCCCTTCAGATCTGCGAGCCTACCGAAGAAAATCAGGAAGGTGGCAGTAATGAGCATATAACCCATCAACGACCATATCACATAGACGAAGGAGTCCGCACTGGCGATAGCATAAGCTGAAGAGGTTATCGCCGCAGAACCCCCTGGCGTGTGCCTGAGGACACTGCGCAGCAGGTAAGGGAGGGAAATTATCACTATGCTCGTATCTATAGAAGCCATCAGCATTGCGATGGTAGTATTGGAAAGAACAATCCACTTGTAGTTATCAGATTTAACGTCTTTCACCATTTGCTGTTCGCCGTGTAACGTTGACTTTCCATTCAAACCGCATATTTGAAGTATTTGAATCGGAAAAGAAAAACACTCAGACTTACACATCATTCGAAGAGAAAGTAGCCCCGGGCAGATTCGAACTGCCGTCGCAAGATCCAGAATCTCGCATGATTGACCACTACACTACGGGGCTAGAATGCAGTCACCACAAGAACTGAAATAGTAAATAAAACTAATCTGGGCATACCGCCGATTGTAAATCGGCAGCAATCCCTGCCGTCAACAGTCAGAAGGGAAGAGTGAACAATCGCAATAAAATCAGTTTCGGGGTCGGTACTTCATATCAATCTTTACAGGGGTAATAAAGATTTGACCTGATGATATTTAGAACCAGAATACTGGATGAAACAACCGTAAAGTTTTTCGGGTGGAAACAGATTACCTCCTGAGGTCTGAGCACCTCAGGAGGCCCATGGAGGCATGGGATGGGATGATGGCGTATAATGGAAGGATATCAAACTATTGGAAGAAACGTTAGAAAGAGAAACTGATTGGAACAGACACACTGGAAAAGCCTGATGCTGCGCTGAACAGCATCGGACGCACATTCACCGATGCGACACAGGAGCATCCTGTGCCTGCCATAGACTTCTGTTCATGGCTGGACTGTGCATTCCTCATCGACTTCTTCAGGTGCAGTTACACAAACTTCAGTGTTGTTGAGAAACGTCTTGAACCGGGGATACGGTTCACCGCGTTTCTCATGATATCGAGGTCAAGGACGCTCATAGAAGGATACAGGTCGATGTGTGTGGATGACGGATGGAGCAGACTCGGCTTCACAGGCAAGCCCACATACGAACTGCTCAGGGAGTTTGTAAA
>DAHXLZ010000318.1 GCA_027365715.1 Methanomassiliicoccales archaeon
TGAGGTTGTTGCAGTCATAGAGAAGGAAGTGACAAAATTCGGTACAGGGGCAAAGGTTGACTGCCCCAGGAAGTTCCTGGGGAAAAGGGTCTATCTTGTGATATGCGAGAAGGGAAGAGAAAAGTGACTTATGTCCCACTATGGGGTTTCAAAGTAGACATATATATGAGAGGCGTCAGCGGCATTTCAGGATACTGGAGGACGTTCAATAGATATCCTGCCGCTCCCGCTCAGCCGGATCCTCTTCTTCCCTATTAAAACCTCAAGACCCAGTTCAACGTCCCTTCTCGCAAGCTTGCCCTTCACACTCATAAGGGTCTCTTTGTCCTTAGCCCCTCCCCTGATAAGTTGATAAACGGCATCGGCCGCCATTTTCCGCTCAGACATAAGTCTGAGTTTCCTTGCTATTGGTAGAGCGAAGCCATATTTTTCCTTAAATTCTTCACACTTGGTGTAGAGGTACGCCTCCCACACTATGTCGCACATGTTGGATTGGAGCTCACACTCTTTTAGAATAACATTGTAATCGAGTAGCGATGTGCTCAGAATGTACATGTCCTCCAGATCCAGTTCTCTTTCCGTCATCCCCTTCATGAGAAAAATGTCCTCCTTTGACAGCGAAATGAGTTTCAGCTTTCCAGCTTCATAAATTCTGTTTCCCCTCTTCATCATGGGCTCCGTCAGCGAAAGGGTGTTTGCCACTCTTTTTGTGAAAATATCCCATCTGAAACCGTCTTCATTCTCCACTACTGAGCTGGACTGCATACTTCGATATGCGCCACTGAGAAGCACACCGTCAAGATAATGATAACCTGCCCTTAACAGAGAACAAACAAGCAGTTCGGACTCCTCTTTTGTCAAAAGTACAACGTCGATATCCTTGGTGGCTTCCTTGAGTCCGTAGTATGCCATCGCACACCCTCCTGCAACGTATACAGTTAACGGTTTATCGAGCTTGGAAGAAATTTTATTCAGCTCAGTCTCGATATATTCCCGATTGAAATTTCTCCTGCTGTTCAATTCACCTTCACCCCATACAGTGCTGCCTTCTCAAGCAGTTCTTCGTAGGGAGGCAAATCAGATGAACGCTTCATTCCCTCTGTGTCCACGTAGTCAAGTATTGCCTGGATTGAGCTGGATACTGAATAATCATGAGCTGTCTGAATCAACCGCACACGGTTTATAAGGTTCATGCTCCTGAGCAGGAGCAGAATCGCATACGTTATGTAAGTGGAACTGCCCTGGTCAATGAGCAAAGTATGCAGGATGTAGTCTTCAGCAGACAGAACTTTCTGCGTGGGATTGTAAAAATAATAATCATATTCGGTAACTAAACTGATCCCGAATTGCGGAAACACTGAGATCGCTGTTGGCATGAAATTTCCCGCCATGCCTTTGCCGGCAGGGACACGGACCAGGTATCGAAAACCACTGTTCCAGACCAAAGCCGCATATGAGGGAAATTTTCTTGACGCGAAATCCCTGGTTATGTAATCAGCATAGGCCCTCAGAAATTCCTTCAGCGAATTGTTTCTGTAATTCCGCTGTGCTAAAGCTCCGAGATCGCGAGCGACACGCCAGTTCGTGGTTCTGGAGAAATCCGTATCCGGGAAAAAACCCATACTGCTCATCAGCGCTCCCAGTTTAGAGTAGGACAAAACTTTCTCCCATGCAACGAATGGTTCTCTTTTGATCAAGTCAGAAAAGTATTGGGCGTGAAGGTGTGTGGACAATCTTGCTTCCTTGCTTGAACCTTTTCTAATGAGTGAAACAAATCCCTTGCTCTCCAGGTTCCGGATCACCCTGGAGGATAATCCTGGCGTTACACCCAGGCTGACGGCTGCCTGATTTACAGTGAGTGGCCTGATAGAGAGTTCCTTAAGGAGTCTGACGTCATTTCGGGTTAAGGTATACGTCTGGAGCGCCATTTTCATATGTTTTATTAAAATCAATAAGTATTTAAGCTTTTTACTATTATGAAACACATGCGTAAATTGCAGTCAGACCAAAGCCCGGCCACAGCAATCACCAGAATGGAAGTGCGATATAACCTAAATGATTGACGCAACAAACATACAAACATACAAACATATGTTGTCCGCACAGCGGTGAGGAAGGCTGCTGATTTGAAATTGATAACCCCTGACTTTGGCGAAGAATCATTCGCCGGTGTTAGAAGACACCTCACAGACAAGTGCATAAAAATCGCCAGACGCCTGAGTGAGGTCAACGACAAACTCTCAAATTGAGTTTATTCGCTTTTTGGATTTCGACTGAGTGCCTTTGAACAGGGAATAGATCACCAGGGGAAATATCTCTTCTTGCTCAGTGGAACACTCTCTTCACTCCGTTCAATCCCCATTTGCAGAATTCGGATATTGGCGCAACTGCACAGATAACCAGCCTGTACGAATAGAGTTTGTCAGGTTGATTGAAGACTCGAACTACATGGTCCTTGCTGTTCTTGTTAACTCTTCCATCGATAACGGTGAATATGTCTAATATTTGTTAAGCAGGCATGCCAACTTCGAAGCCGGGCACGACTAAGGGTTTTCGGCCAAAATCAGATTCGCTGAGGCAATAGTTCGTCCGGCCAATGACATTCTCAGGCTGGATGGTCTCCTGGAAACAAGGTTACTTTCCACCCGGATTCATCAGATTATTCTGAGCATGGCTCGCCTGAGGAATGTAGTATCATGCCTTAAAATGGAAGGCGGAGAAATCGAGCTGGACAGGGCTAGAATGGTTCTGGATGGCACCGCAAAACCCGGGTCACCCGCCGAAGAAGGTTTTCTCCGAATAGCCCATGCATATGGCGAACTTGGGAATGGCCACCTGCCAGATTTGACGGTCGATGGCATCATTCGGATACACAAGTCTTTCTTTGAGGGCATACTGGAAGATGATATTGCCGGGCAACTGAAGGAAAAGCAAAATTACATAGTCGATGGACTTGGAGGCCGGATACACTTTGTCCCAACTCCTCCAGGACGTGTGCTGGAAGAATTGCATTCGTTGTTAGACTGATACAAATCCCATCGATATGAATTTCCACCGGCAGTCACTTCTGCCTTATTCATCGCAGAATGTGACATCCTCTCCGGCCTGAAGACCGGGGAATGCGCTAGCGATTCCTTCAGCTTTGTCCCGAATGTCAGGCGTGACCGTAGACACAAATAGTAATAATGTACTATAGTACTTATGGCCGAAACTCTTAAGGTCGATTTGGACAGTCAGCT
>DAHXLZ010000221.1 GCA_027365715.1 Methanomassiliicoccales archaeon
AGGGGGTTGATTACAATCTCCCACAGCCTGGCGTCAAATCGAAATCCCATTCGCTCATACAACGATTTACTCCGGTCATACGCATAGAGAAGAAAGGTTCCGACCCCTTTTTCTCTCAATAAATCGATGTGTGCTTCAACAAGTTTCCGGCCCATGCCGAGATTCCTGAGTGATGGTTTAACTATGACATTGCCGATCCATGCTGAGCTGCCGTAAATGGCAGCCGTCGCCATGCCAACTGTGACACCATCCGCAACAGCAACTGTTCCCATACCCTTGTCTTCATCGAGATAAAGCTCAAGGTCGAATTCCGTAAGATACCATTTCTCGTCCGCGGTAAGCTTTATGGCGGGTTCAATGTCGCTTTTGTTCATGAGTCTGAAAACATTGCCAATAAGGAAACAACTCCAGGTCCCGTTATGAAATCAGAGATGCATTGTCATGAGTCACCGGTCGGTACCGGTTCAGAGTCTGCAACGTTAGCATAAATTTCATCGCATTTGTGCATCGCAAACGTGATGTATCTTGCATCTCCCCTCGAATTCTTTATGGTGCAGGGGCCAAATCCATCATCCTCCGCTCCGTACCATTTCCGGCAATCTTTGCATCTCATGATATCGACTTGAACCTGCCCGTATAGCGGCGAACTCAATATTAGTAGATTCCGAAATGAACTCAATCTGATAATACAAAATATCGATTATATCGTGTTGACATGTTACATGTAACAGTCTGCTTAATATTCTGACAGGAAACTATTCACCTCATGGAAGAAGTCTGCGTTTCAGAGAATACCGGGAAGGCCCGTCAAACGAAAGCCGAATCCAGCATGATCGTGAAATACAGACGGCTGGTGGATTTTGACTGTGACGCCTGGTCAACTCTCATACATCTCAAATTTGAAATGGAGACCAGTCAGAACAGGGTGCGTGTGAGCATAAGTGAAGTAGTCAACACTGTTTTAAAAAAATCCAGGCAGGATAAATGCGAGCCCCCGTCCGAAGAGAGAATTAAGGCCGTGCTTCGGAAGCTCTGGAGCACTTCTACAGAGAATACAAGTGAATTTCAGAGAGGGGTAGAATCAGGACTCATCCTTGCACTGCAAATTGTTAAGTCATCGGCGGTACTGAAAAAAACTTAATTATGCAATATATTAAATATATAAAATAATATTTAAATATTACCGATCACATATCGACCCAACGGTGACACATTGAAGGGGAACATACAGGAACAAAAAATCGCATTGTGGAAAAGGGAGCTGCTGATTACATGCCTCATTTTGGTAGCCGTGTTGTCGCAGGCTGGATTCGCTTCTGCGGCCACCTCCCCGCAGCAGGAACTTGTAAGCACGTTGACAAATGTGAGAAATCTTCTTGTTGCGATAGGAACGGTTGTTGCGGCAATTGGTTACGTTATTACGGCATACATGTGGATGCTGAGCAACGGCAATCCTGAGCAACGCTATAAAGCGAGAAAGTATTTTGTGGATGTTACCTTCGGCATTTTCCTGCTTTTCGCTTCATCTTTTCTGGTCCAGCTTGCGCAATCGCTGGTGGCATGAAAAATGTATGTGACTTTCTATTCAGCAGCACTGTATTCGTTCACGGGCATCTTCATATCACTATACACCGGCAGGGTAGTCGGGCTCATTAGACGGCGACTTGTAAGGTAGGTGGATGAAGTGTCGATCTCCTCCATATTTATTTCACCTTTGACATCAATGCTGAGAAGCGCCCTTGCATCTCTCTTAAAAGCAATAATACCCGCATTGACAATAAGTACTTCGCTCTTCAACGGTGGAGTTTACGATACCTGGAATGCAGTACTTGTCATCGCATATGCACTCTCCTCAATCTTCCTGATCGCTGTGGCGTACTCCTATCTTTCCGGTAGAGCACTGGGCAATTTCAGAGGGACGACAGAATCTCTTACAAAATTAACGGTGGCACTTGTATTAATGCCATTTACCCTTTATATCTGCCAGCTCGTCCTGGATGTCAATGACGCGATGACATCCGCCATAGTACCGTATTCGCAAATTGCATCATACTCATCCATGGTCGTCGGAAGCCTCGGGGGATACGGTTTTTTCACACTCATAATTCTCTCAGTCGTTGTGGGCCTTCTCTACATTGTGCTTGTGGTTAGAGTCCTGCTGGTATTTTTCCTGGCTTCGCTGATGCCTCTCATCTGTCTCTGCTTCTCACTCGATTGGACTAGAGTCTTTGCCGAGAAGATGGTTTCCCTGCTGGTTGAGATGGCTTTTTTACCGTTCTTTATTTCAGTTGCCCTCAGAATCGGCATTTCCGCTTCATATTCAACAATTCACTCCCTTCAGGTTGTTCCGCTCATAATCGCAGGCACTTATCTTCTGCCACTCATAGTTCCGTTCGTGATCACCCCTGGAGGTTCCAGACTCCTTCAGTACGTTGGGTTACCTCCTGTTTCCGCATTAATAGCCGGCGCCGCGACATTAGGTGCAGGAACAGCATACCAAATTACCGGCAGGATGGCACCTCCACTCAAGTCTGCGCTCGGAATCCAACAGAAATCTTCCACAGCCGGCCGTATCGCCGGACATGAAGGTCGTGCAAGAATCACCAGCTCAAAGATTGGAGCTGGCGCAGGGAGAAGAGGGTACGAGAGTCTTGCACCAGCGCACAACAGAGCGGTTTTCTGGAGGTTTTCTGGAATGAAGAATGTCCTGACCGGGCGTTCATCACACAATGAATTTCGTGGTGGAGCAGTGAATGGAATTGGATTCAGAGCAACTCGCACTCGGCCCCACAAGATTTACTATCAGGAGGAGAAGAAAGATGAATGAATCGTGTTACATTCCTCCAGATCTGTCGTTTGAACCTGGAATAATAGGACCGTTTGTACCTGCAGACATACTCATATTATCTGTCGTTTCAGCAATTGGTCTGGCACTTTCACGATTTAATGGAGAAATACATTACACGATTGTTGCGCTCTTTTCAGTTGCAGGTTTCCTGCTCATCACCGTAAAACGACTTCGCCCCGACGCTGTAAAGACCGCGGCCAGTTTTCTTCTCTACGTGGTCACGAAGAGAGTGCAGACGGACAATGCAAGCTCAGGGAACAACAGGCGTAAAGTTCAGAATAACGCAGCTTCTTACTTGCTGGAAGAAATAAATTTCTTATCCGCAAATCAGCGGGAAAAGGAGCGGTTTATCTCTGCATTCATTGGCGCGTGCAGCACACCGGGAAGTCCAGTGAATTTTGTTTCCCTCCCAGGGGATGGCCTTCAAAGCAATTCGGTGATGATGCAGGACGACATATCGGGTAGATTCAAAAGTGGAGAATTTGCGGATGGACGACTGTTCATGGCAACGGTAACTGACGACGAACAGCAATTCCACATAACACTCCTGACCAGCAAACTGAAACGCATTTCCGGAATGAGAAGCTCGTACACTGAAACGGCACTCCACTCCGCCACTGGCTGGTAGTTGAAATGATTAATTTCATCAATAAGACAAAAAGGAGGAAATCAATCAGTGCCATAGCGTCAAGCGGACCGCGATGGATCAGAAAAGGGAACAGATACTGGTCATATATTGCAATCAGGAGTGTTCCTTCTGCCCTGCCGGAGAATTTCATGCAGTCGATTCTGCAGAGATTCCCATATGCTGGAGCATCCATTTCCCTGTACATGATTTCCAAAAATAAGTCGTTGTCACGGCTGGACAGGGCTGCAACCAGATATGGTGCGGAAATGGCATACAGGCTCGAGTCCGGAAAACAGAATTCATCATTATCGGATATCTACTCAAAGATCTCCGAGTTGAGGGACGCGGTGGCAACAGAGGATGCATCCCTCATCGATGCTTCAATTGCACTTTCAGTGGTAGGCGGAAGCATTGGAGAAATGGAGTCGAGGTTAAAATCGCTCGAATCAGAGCTCAGGGCGAATGGCATCGGCATCTTCAACGGGCGATATGCACAGCATAAGCTCTCCGCGATGTTCGATGCATGCGCAACGCCCCGGTTTCCGACAGTAGTGAGTATAACAGAACACTCACTTCCGGCACTGGTTCCATTCACACAAACGCCGCTATTTCATGCCGGCGGAACAAAGGTTGGAGTGGATGCGGCAGACGGTTCACCAGTGATCTTTGACCGTTTTGCCGGGTCTAACTTCAATACAGTGATAATCGGCAAAAGCGGCAGCGGAAAGAGTTACTTTGCGAAACTTATGATACTTCGGGAAACAGAGACAAGGCCCTCTCACTGCTTCATACTCGATCCTCTTGGAGAATTCATGCATATTGCATTGTCCCTTGGCGGGTGTCATCGGTCAGTAGAGAGCGAGGGACTGGGTGCAGGCAGGTTTATAGTTTCACACTCCGCCGGAATTGTTTCAGATGCTGTTGACCTTGTCTGCAAGGCTGTGCAATTAGGCGAGCGGGAGATTTCGAAAGTAAAAGACCTCTTTTACAGCTGCGCTGCATCGAATCCCGGGGAAACTATTGCCGGCGTCTTTTCAAAGGTCTCCATATCACTCAATCAGATCGGAGCTGCTGATGTTTCAAGAAGAATCGGCAGGGCGATTTCTGGTGATCTGTCTTTCATACTTTCGGGTAAGTCTTTTGATATCGGCAAGGGAAGGATAACTGTTCTCGATTATTCCCGGATAGATGCGGGACTGAAATCCTCAATTGCGCTCTTCCTCCTGGAATCCGCTTTTGAAATTTGCAAACATACTGGCGGAGTTAAGACAATAATAATAGATGAAGCATGGAGATTTAACGACGACGATCAGCTGCGTGCCTCACTCTCAAAAGCAATGCGCCATTCAAGACACTACAATCTTGCAATAATGCTTCTAACCCAGAACATTTCAGACGTGACAGGGAGCACGTTCAACAGCGGAATCCTCAACAATACAGATTCTTGCTTCATTTTTCGTCATGAAGAGGGCATTTCGGCGCTGCCTGAAGATTATCACCTTGCGGCGGAGGAACGCGACTTCATAAACGCTTTCACGCCGCGCGATGCAAGGAAAAGCAGATGCATCATGATTGGAGCTGGAAGGAAGGTGAAACTCGAGATAGAGTCCGAAATGGAAGAGTTTGCATTGTGTAATTCCGAGGCTGCAGAAAGCTCGAGTCTGTTTCAACTCCTGTGTGCGCTTGCTATTGAAACGCTGGACAGAATTGATAGACTGACCGGGGAGGCGTAATGATGGTTGTGAAACACCGTGCAAATGATAAAATCGGAACGATGGACAGATTCCTGACAGTAATGCGGTTGTGGCTGGGAGAGGTAAGGGACGAGCTGGCAGAGGCAATTTCAATACTCTCTAGCGCAGGACTCTCGGGCACCTGGTGGGCAGACCGGTTAAAGAAAAATATGGAGTGTGATGAGGGCCCGTCCACAAGTCTTGATAGTGCCTTTACCGGCGAGGAATCGACGACTCTGCTGGAGATAGCGTTCTGGTCCGGATGGCTCAAGGGCGAAAAGGACATCATGGAGCGCATAACAGGCGTTGCCAGTGACATCAGAGGCGGGAGGAACTTGGATCACAGAGATGCAACACTCTCCTCATTTGGCCTGAAACTCTCTGATTGCGCAGATACGGCTGAAGAGGCGAATATCACCTCTCTCGCTTCTGAAATGGTTGCAGAAATGGAGAAAAAAAGCTACAGGCCGGAGATTGAAATGATTTCAATATCTCTTTCATCGGCCATAGATGGATGTGGGTCTGCAACTGATATTTTTCCAGTGGAATCAAAAAGGGAACTGGACGACTTTGTATCCAATGGATCTACCACTTCCCTCACCATGCTGTCGTTCAATTGCGGGCTGCTCGCCGGGAGGCTCATTCAGGCATCACAGAGCAGAATACGCTCTGAATTCATAGTAGACGAGGACAGAAAAGGAGAGGGTGTCTGATGTCATTTAAAATGAACATAACAGCGCGGCCTTCGCCTGTACCGTATATTTCAGCAAGCGCACTGCTTTCACTTATTGCGGCAATTCAATTCCATATGACGAATTCTGTGCTGCGGACGTTGTTCCACAATCTTCCACAATATGTTTACTTTCTGCAACTTTCTCATGACTTCCTCGCTTGGGCGAACAGGATTCCATTCGAGTATGACTCTACCATTGCTGTCTATGAATTCCACCTTCTTTGATCCTGTAACGCTCGAAAAGAGACCGCTCTTTGTTACACGTAT
>DAHXLZ010000222.1 GCA_027365715.1 Methanomassiliicoccales archaeon
GAATCCAGGTAGGACTGAAGTGCTGCAACTCCATCTTCCCTGACTGTCAGCTCCTTTAACGCATCAGGCTCCAGCAGCACGCCCCTCGATGAGGCAAGTTTCAGTATTTTCTCAGTTGAAGAATTCATTCTCCATCTCCAATGCCTTTAACTAATTAATGTAATTGCGGCCGATACCGTTACCCCGCCGTCAGGTTCACAGTGATACCGGCTGCCCTGACTCGTTACGGTTGCGGCTGCATTACAAACCGGCATTGCGCAACGCTCTGGCGGATGACAAAGATTTTCATTGAGATGGTAAATCGTATCCGCTGCAAAAGCCATCAGTGTGCTTGGCTCCGGTTGGTCTGGACGATGAAATACATTGCTGTCACAATACTTGGAAGGGATACGGAAGGAATACTTTCACGCGTTATTGATTCAATCCTTGAGGGCGGCTCAAGTATAATCGACATTCAGCAGAGTGTCGTGCACGGAATACTCAGCCTCTTCCTGCTGACTGAAGGCGAAGATGTCGCTGAGCCGGTGAGAGGGAGGATAGTTTCGGCCCTTTCGGGTTTTGGCCTCTCAGTAGACGTCCATGAAGCAGAGGAATATATCACCGACTCATTCTCAGAGAAGTTCGTCATAACAATAATAGGAAGAGATTCGGACGAGATGCTGCAGGTCTTCGCCAGGACAGCAGCCACACTCGGCATCAACAACATCAGAATCAACATGCTCAGCAGGGGAGACCTGTCAGCAATGCAGTTCCTGATTGATCTCGACGGATGTTCGCCTGTCAGAGCCAGGCATGAGATTGAAAGTGCCCTTTCAAAACTTGGAGTCGACGTCGTTTTCGAACCGGAATCCACTTTCAGGATGGGGAAAAAGCTCATCGTATTCGATATGGACTCAACTCTGGTCAGCAACGAAACTATCGACGAACTCGCAGAAATCGCCGGAATCAGAGAAGATGTCAGCAGGATAACCAGGAAGGCAATGGATGGGGAAATAGACTACATACAATCCATCCGGGAAAGAGTCCGTCTTCTGAAAGGGATGCCTTCTGAGGTGCTGGAGGAAATGAAGTCTTCCCTGACTTTGAATCCGGGTGCCCGCGAACTTATTTCATCCCTCCGTTCAATGAAATATCGTATCGCGCTGGTGAGCGGTGGCTTCACCGTATTCACCGAAAAGATGAAGGAGGACCTGCAGCTCGATTATGCTTTCGGTAACAGGCTCGAGGTGAAGGATAACCGTCTGACCGGGAATCTGGAGGAGCCCATCCTGGATGCCAGAGGGAAGCAGAGAGTCATTGAGGAAATAATGATGGCAGAGGGGATTTCCGCAAGCGAGGTCGTTGTCGTCGGAGACGGCGCAAATGATACAGTCATGGTGAAAAATGCCGGTCTGGGTATAGCATTCAGGGGAAAAGAAGTTCTCAGAAAAGTTGCAGACGGAACGCTTTCCAGAAGCGATCTGAGATCGATACTTTACTGTCTGGGTCATTACGGCGACTGATGGCTCTTGATAGTTTTGCGTTCATCATTCCCTGTCTCGACCGGAAGGCCCGCCTCAATCCATCTCCTGTACCCATCCGCAAGATTGTAGAGTTCCTTTCCCTGAACTTTTCTCAAAGCCATCCTTGACCGGTGTCCTGTTGAACAGACGAAGACAGTCGGAACCGGAAAGAGCGTCTTTCTTGCAATCCCGGTCAACGATATGTTTACCGCCCCCGGTATGTGTCCTCTCCCGTACTCAGTCCTCGATCTGACATCTACTATCTTCAACTCCTTCGTTCTCTGAATCAGGTCATAAAGTGAGGTACTGTCCAGGTCTGTATATGTGCCTCTTTCCGCGTAGGGCCAGCCATAATATCTGTATGGTAAAAGCGATGCTGTGAGGCCGGAAGCAAGCAGGCACACCAGTACAATCGACGGTGCAGTAAAGCCGAATGCCGAATAGACCGCAACAAGAAACATTGCACACAGCGCGAGGAGTGTGAGTACGAGCGACAGTATTCTCATCCCGGGTCAAACCTCACTGATGCCCACATTTCCGGTGCATGCATAGGCATGTCTTTGCGTGGCTGGTGTGGATGCCGCTCTCATCGGCTTCATTCCTCCTTTCGGACGATTCTGGGCTCGCCTTTCAGCATCAGTGTTCCTGCAAGTATATCGCCAAGTCTCTGCTTCTTTTCAGTCAATGCGGCGATAATGAAGCCAACTATGTACAGATTGCCGGGAAACGAGTCAATGATGCGCACCACATTCCTGACAATTACCTGCCCGTGGTCCGGTGTCTTCAGTGTTTCCAGGCTCACTGTCCTTATGCCGGTGAACTTCTTTCCCGGAGTCTGCCGCCCTGTCCATTCAAATGCGATGAAGTAGATGATGCTCAGAACCAGAACGCCGGTTGAGAAATCAGCGGTAAAAAACAGCGGATTCACCAGCAGGGAAAACGGTATAGCCACAATAAGAATCACGGCACCGATTACAGCAACGATAATCAGGTCTATTATCATGCTTATGACTCTATCCGATAGTGGCGCAATCTCATATCCCATTTCCGCGAGGGAAGCACGTCCATGTTCTCTTTGCACATCCTTTCCCTCTCCGCCTCCGGCTGCCATCATCAAAAGACTGTGTGTCATTGATAATCTACCTGAAGTGGTTTAACGCCAGGTAGACCTTAAATTTTAGGCATGCAGCCGCTGTAGCCTGAACCGGTACAGCTTCCTCGCCCACATTTTAGCGTCATCGGCATCCAAAAGCTACAAATCCATTCCAAATCTCCGGCGGTGAAGGAGAATCCCGGATGTGCATAACCAAATCATATATAGTTTTAAAAAATTAACAGTAATGGAATAAGGTTCTTGAAGAAATTCAGATGAGCAGCAAAATGGAAGACTTTCGGAAGGATGAGCAACCAGTCAGGTTCTTCACTGTAGATGAAGCCAACGATCTCATACCTGTACTGGAAGCGAAACTCAGGGAGTGTGACAGGATACTCCTGGAGATCAGGGCGGTTGGTGAACTCACAGACGATATTGAATGGTACTGGGGAGACTCGATCCGTGAGGAGGGAAACCCGGATCGCGGGGAATATCTGAAGCTGGAGAAGGAGAAAGGGGCAAGGATAGACAGATGGAACAATGCTATTCAGGAAATAAACAGGCTTGGCGTTATTCTGAAGAATCCGGATATGGGCCTCATCGATTTCTACTCCTCAAGGGAGGGGCAGGTTATTCTGCTCTGCTGGCAGAG
>DAHXLZ010000067.1 GCA_027365715.1 Methanomassiliicoccales archaeon
TCGAAAAGAACGGCGTGCCAACAACTTCCGTCTCAAAGCTGATAGCGGCAAAGCGCGTGATTTAGGCGCTGAGCTACGGGCGAGATGCAGGCGCGGGAGCCCTTCCGCGATAGTAAAATGCCGCTTCCCAGTTGCTCTTCAGGACTCTCCTGCCCCGCATCCGCAAAAGCCGAACTCGTCTATCCTTGAACCGCAGTCCGGGCATCGCACGTCCAGATAGACGACTTCCTCGGGTTCCTTACCGAAGATCTTCTTGTGCATGGATTCCATGGCAGCAGATTACGCAGCAATCTATTTAAGTGTAGCCCCTCACCTGAGACCCGCTTCCGCGAGTATGTCCTGATGGCTGCGCGCAAAATCTGCGTCCGGAATTTCTCTCACGTTCAGGAATTTCAATTCCGTCCATGCAGGATTCGATGGTTGCCTTTTCACTTCTCCCTTTAAAACAAATTCGATGTCCCAGTGTCTGTTCCGTCCGTAAACCTCGCTGAACACTGAAAGATTGCTCGATTTGAGTTCATCCCATGACAGGCCAAGCTGCTCCTTCAGCACTCTCCCTGCTGCATCCTCTGGCGATTCATAGAGAAGCAGATGACTTGACGGCAGCATCCATTTGCGGGCTAGCTTTCCCGCATATTCTGGACTGAGCGCACCTATACGCACCCAGTCAAATTCAGGATTTACTCTGCCCATCAGCACACTGCGTTCATCTCCCTTCCACAGAACGAGAAAGACCGAGAGACACATACCCCCCTCGGGTATTCTGTCCATCTGGAATGGCTGCGCCCCTTCGTAGAAGTCAGCAAATTTCCTTGAATTATTCATATAGTCGCCTGTTTCACTGTTTGAGCTTCTGTGCTTCCCTCTTCTGATTTGTCTCCTTATCGCCTGGAATGACCCTGAAAGCGATATTGAGCCTGTTCCATCCATTTATTGCTATGATCGCAAGTGATAGTTCGGCGAGTTCTGTTTCACTAAAATGTTTCCTCACCTCACCGAATACACTGTCCGGTACACCATGATCGGAGACCAGTGTCAGCGCCTCGGTCCACTCGAGAGCCGCACGTTCCCTGTCTGAATAGAAAGGAGCATCCCTCCATGCAGGGAGGAGATTAATGCGCTGCTCTCTTTCTCCGAGGTATCGTGCATCCCTGGTGTGCATGTCCAGACACCATGCGCAACCGTTGATCTGGGAGGCACGTATCCTGACAAGATTCAGAAGGGATTTTTCAAGACCGCTCAATTCCACGCATTTCTCAAGACCGAGCATCGCATCGCGCACATGAGGCGCCTTTTCTGCATAGTTCAGTCTCGCCTCCATGTTAATCCGTTGAACTACCGTTTCACGGTATTATAAATGTTATGAATTACGCTGTCAAATTTCACTCCTTTCAATCTTGAATCTATTAAATCCTGAAGGCACGCCTTTTCAGGGAGAGACGGCGTGAACCGCTGTCCTGCAGGTCCCGAATCGCCTTCCTCACTTCAGTAACATGCATCCTTGGACGTGCCCGGCAACCGCTCCATGATTCGATCAGAACTGCACCTCAAAAATCACACGAAAGCTGCAACCGATTCCCTCGGTTTGCTCACAGTGCATTGTGTGCGCAGAGCAACATCACAAGTTGGGCACCGAAACGGGAGCGAAGGATGCGTCGCCGGATGCGAAACACGACTGCTTCGGCACCTTTCCTCAATCCTGTCAGTCAATCGCAGGGGAAAAGCAGTTATGCTTATTAGCAGGCTCGCTGTCCAGTAAACCAATGTCATATCTCTGTCTTTTGAGGCATGGAGAGTCGCTCTGGAATAAGGAAAACAGGTTCACCGGATGGGTTGACGTGCCGCTGACCGATCAGGGTAGAAGAGAGGCGCATGAGGCCGGACAGCGGCTCAGGAAGAGCGGTATCGAATATCATGTGGCATACACCAGCGTGCTGAGCAGAGCAATAGAGACACTTGATATCTGCCTGCAGGAGATGAATGCCTTTCCGCCTGTGATAAAGGACGGGCACCTCAATGAAAGGCACTACGGCGATCTACAGGGCCTGAACAAGGCAGGTGCGGCAAGGGCTTTTGGCGAGGAGCAGGTTCATCTCTGGCGGAGGAGCTACAGCGTGAAGCCTCCTAACGGTGAAAGCCTTGAAGACACCCAGAAGCGGACCATTCCGTTCTTCAAGAACTGCATACTGACAGATATGGCCTCAGGGAAAAACGTACTTGTCGTTGCACATGGCAACAGCCTCCGCTCAATCGTCATGCACCTGGAGAACATACCTGCGGAAAGAATACCTTCCCTGGAAATACCGACGGGCCTGCCAATCGTTTACGATATCGGAGAGGGAAATGCCATTAGGCAAAAGATCGAACTGAGATAGGCGCCAGCAAGAGGGAATTAACTGGCCTCCAAACTAGTTTGCGCATCCTTTGCAATCCGGTGAACCTGAACAGCTGTCAGTCGCAGGCTTTGCTTCTGCTTCCTGCGGTATCGTCATGCTCTCACACCACTTGTTCGGTCGGGTGTCTGTAACTATTTTCCTTTCTCATTTCTGACTATCGACAACTGTGCCCGCAAGCGCTGCGAACCGGATCGGCCACTTTGCTGTTACATTCGCAATTTAGGAAGTTCGAGGACATGGGAACAGAAAGAAAAGAGGGTTCGGATTGAATCAGCAGGGAATTTGGCAAATATTGCCTTTTGACATTGCCCTCCAGGGCATCCAAAGAATTTGTCGGTAAATATGATAAAGCAGCGAGAAACAGAATAATTCAATCCATTCGCAAGCTTGATGACTGAAGGTGTAAGCCGCGGAAATCAATATTCACCGGACTCTGGAATCTGAGTATAGAGGACTACAGTACAATTTGTCAGATAAAGAACAGCGGGTCAATACTCCTGGCAATCATGGCCGACACAGAAGGAACGTTTACTGATGAGCTGACTCTAATGGACAAACAGATACCCGACGATGCTGGAGAGGATGTGGTTTTGAAGCCGACTGCCGCGCTATCAATCTTTAAATTGGTAAGACGGGCAGCAGCGCTTCAGACAAGCGTGATTCCGCCGTCCACCACAAGCGTTTCTCCTGTTATGAACGACGCATCTTCAGACATAAGGAATCTGACCGCTTTTGCCACATCCTCCGGAAGACCGAGTCGTCCCGCGGGGGTCTTTTTGAGTATAACCTCGAGTATGCGCGGATCATCAAGCTTTTTCCGGTTAATGTTTGTCCGGACGTAACCGGGTGCGACGCTGTTCACTCTTATCCTTGGAGCAAATGAAACAGCCATCGATCTCGTCGCATGTATAAGCGCGGCCTTGCTCGCCTCATAGGCGATGACGGAGAGACTCGCATTGATGCCGGCCGCAGAGCTGATATTCACAACTGCTCCTTCTCCTCTGATCAGGGGAACGAGCCTTTTTGTGAGGAGGACGGGAGCACGTATATTTACGTTCTGAACTTTGTCCCATGTCTCGTCTGTGATATCAAGTGCGGAACCGGGTCCTCCTGTGCCTGAATTGTTGACGATGCCGCCAAGTTCCAGACCTTCTTCCCTGATTCTTTCCAAAATGGTGTCAAGTCCGCTGCTCGTTGACAGGTCGGCCTGATATGTTCTGGCTTCGGCACCGACTGCACCGCAATCACCAGCTGTCCTTTCAGCACCTTCTCTGCCTCTGTTGTAATGAAGGGCTACATTCCAGCCGTTTTTTGCCAGTTCAATTGCGATCGCACTTCCAAGCCCGCCCGACGAACCTGTCACAAGAACAAATCTTTTCATTATTCTGAAAATGCAGGGAAATGTTTAATATTTTGCTGAAACAGGGCATTGCTGACTCGAAAAATCTGAGGGAGCGTCCGACAATGCGGATGCTACGGTGTGAATGGCGGCGATGCAGTATAAATGTTTGGCGCCATCGATTTACACGCACATCCTGCATCAAAGATATATTAAATGCAGCAACAGCTACAGAGCTGCAAGCAACCACTCTGATGTTGGAGGGCCCTCATTTTGATTGTGGACCACAGCCTCCTTTCACAATTGACACAATGAAGCACTCTGTTAGTGGTCGATTAGCGTTTCCGCCAGAGTGACTCATCCGCTCCCAGGAGGGCTCTTCCTGCGTCTCATTACAACCGCAATTACTACAGCTCCGACTGCGAAGCCCGCCGCAACCCCGCCTGAAGCCGCCGTAAGCAGGCTTGCAGTGCTGCCCTGGTTGCTGCTCTTTGCAACCTGAGTCGAGGAGGAGGTGACCTTGATGTTCACCGATTTCGTGACTGTCTTGCCGGCAGCATCCGTCACGCTGACAGTAACCGTGTAATTGCCCGGCCTGCTGTATGACTGTTGAGGGGACTGCTGCGTCGATGTATTGCCGTCGCCAAGATTC
>DAHXLZ010000255.1 GCA_027365715.1 Methanomassiliicoccales archaeon
AACTGGTGCCCCGACACAATCGGAGAGATGGTAACAAGGGTGAAGGGTGCTCTTGGCAGGCTGAAGAGGCAGCCGGAGAGAATAAGAAAGGCGATAATACACTCGGCGCTGCCCCTTCCAAAGATTCGCGTATGCTGAAACTGCTGCAAAATGGCGCACATTCAATCCAAAGAAGAATAAAACTTAAACTTCTCCCGATCGCTTGGATGTGACTGTGATGAGCGCCCAAGTGAACGAGGGGATATTCCAAATACACTGGTGCATCCATGGCGGAGTAATTATGCCTCTTTCGCTAACAAACGCGGCTCCGTATGGCGTGGCTGCCGATGTTGTTGAAAAGTCGTTGAAATCCCTGGTAGAAGACAAACTTGTCTTGTCCGAGCTGCTCAACTACGAAAGGTAGCAAGAGTCTTCAAGAAAGATGTAAACTTCACCGATCATGTCAGGACAGCAGAGATGCAGTTACCGTTCTCTCTCATGGAACGGTAGTGACGTGTGATCGACAGGGAGTAGCCGGTGCCGTCTCCGCTCAGGTTGCCTCCTGCACCGTAGGCAAGGAGCACAAACATGTTGTGTATTATGAGCCTGACTGGCAGTGCGGAATATGCCCTTTCCACCGTTTTGTAGCATATGTCTATGTCTGTCAGCGGACCGAACAGTGACAGCAGGCCGGCCATCTTCCTGTTGCTCAATGAGAATATCTCCTTCAGCAGCAGTATGACAACCTTCTGTTCAGACGTCACCTTCGGCGGCCCGCCCATGCGGTCGTCCGGAGAGAATATGATCGATGACGCACTCTTCACGACAGAGTACAGTTCCGCTGCTGCACGTCTGATGCTCTGTTCGTATGACAGTTCATACGTACTCCAGTCTCTTCCGGTGTGTCTGGAGTACTGTTCCCTGTACTTCTTTACAAGGAAATCGAACTCATTGTGAAACCGTTCGAACTGCTTGTAAGTCGGCACAGGGGGTAATGGCAAAGTTCATATAAAGACATATGTATACATATGTGCAACAATAAGCGCAAATCTGTTTAAATCATACTGGAGATATACTGCACATGCACGACAGGGAAGTTGTCATCGACAGTAAACAGATCACGCTGAAAGATGAGGTAGAAACATTCTTCCAGAAGACGGTGACCAAGTTCAGCACATCGGCGAAGCTCGATGTGCCGAAGAAGTACATAGGGAAGAGAGCATATGTTGTCATACTGAAGGACTGAATTGATAATGGACTTATGTCCCGCTGTGGCGCGGCAGGAACGGGCGGAGGAAGATCAAACGTGCGACCTATCTTCACATGGACGCAGAGGGCATCGCGATGCGGTTCTGGAACACAAGGATAGTGCTTTTCAAGCCACGGAGCTTTGTCACAGACACCGGCGGCTGGCGCTCTGTCTACGGCGACCTGCGGGACTTCATAGGACCCTTCCTCGTACGCGACGAATACGGGAGGAACCAGCAGGAAGAGATACGGGCGCCGAGGTGGCAGGAGGACGACTTCCAACCCTATGCCCCTATCGTGCAGGGCATAATAGACCTCTGCAGGGAACACAGGGAACAAGTGTTCGATTGCTGCAAAGCAACAGTTGTTGTCACGTTTTTTTTGACACGAAAGGCTTAATATTCACGATGCCGGTATAGAAGAGTGCTGATGCATTGAGATGGCACATACAAGACTCATGAAGCTTTTTGCCGTTATCGCCTCGGTTGTCATCATAGCTGCTGGAGCAGGATATGCCCTTCATGTCTACAGCCGGAGAAGTGTTTCGGGACCCAAACCCAAGCCTGCCGGCTATTTCGGCCCAAGAGTGGTTGTGAATTCAAACAGCCCGACAGGAAGCATTGCCAACAACACCACCATCAACGTGCAGATTTTCTCTGCCGTCCCCTCGGCATTTGCCAAGACAGGACTGAGCTTCTACAGTATAGCCCGGGACAATCAGTGGAACAACAGTGTCAACGATGAGCTGCTGAATGCAACGATGCTGCCTGGAAACGCCTCGACCGGCAAGTTCTTCCTGTCGACACAGTTCAATTCAGTTGCAAAGGAATGGATGTCCCTTCTCTCACTGGACACTGGGACGAACTACCCTTCACTCACTGTTGAAGCGGTCAAGACAGTCGTGATGAACGGAAGCATGCTGCTCTACCAGTACTACAACAACATTCCTTTCAATCCATTCAGCCTGTCCGTTGTCAGGGCAAACAGCACAGTGCTCTCAAACAGCACGCTTCTCGCATCAATGGGACTGGAGAGCTGGTTCAGCGGCAGCAATGTCAGTCTTTCGAACTATTCTCAGATATCACTGACGAACATCGGTTTCAACCTGACGCTTGTGTTTCCCTCCGTCCCCATTCAGGTCATATCTGCCAATGCTTCTGCAAACGGAGACATGTCATATTTTCATGCAGGATCCCTCGTTCCTGCCGTTGCCTCACCCGATAGCTGTTATTGGACATACTATTACACGTATCCGAGCACAACAAGCAACACGCTGGAAAAGACGACCTACGCCAACGGAACACTTCCGTTGCTGGGCGTGCATATAGGCAGGAGTGCAGACCAGGGCAATTCGCAAATATCCATTGGCGCTTCTGTCAATGTTCAGAATGACACCATCAAACTATCCTCAAACCAGGTCTATTCCAATCCATCAGGATCAATAACAACATCTATGAGCACGCAGCCTTCCTTCAGTCACCTGGCGAACGTAACAGTGGGCAGTTCAATAAGTGGATCAATTGCCACCCCTGAAGGCATTTCGGAAAAACTGGGAGACAACCACAGCCAAGCGCAGAATTTGACTACGGCATTTGTGGGCATTCAGGGTGTCGAATATGAGTTCCAGCATTACAACAGATACACTTACAATTACAAGGATTACTGGGCTGATGAGGTATGCCCGCCGTACAGGTACCCGCCCCATCTTATTTCCCAGACGCTCGTCTCAAAAACATACGACGGCAATTTCACTATCGGCGAAATTGTTCACGTGAATTCAACGGCAGGACTGAAAGTTACTGGCTCCCCTGTCTCGATTGCTGAGGCATGGGTCATACAGCACTACCTGCTGCATGATTCCAATGGAAGCGTGCAGCTCAATGCGAGCGGCAGTGGCACCGAATACCAGTCTTCCACTATATGGGCGATGACCTACGGATGGACAAATGCGGCCAATGCGTATAAGGAGGCGGAAGATGCCCTGAACATATTCTCAACTGCCCTTTCACTGGGGCTCGCTGTAATAGCCGCCATTGCAGCCGCCAACCCGCTGGATTTTGATGCAGGCGAGGCTGCAATTATAGCTGCCGCCGGTGGTCTCATAGCTAAGACTATCTCACTTGCGGCCACAATACTCGACCAGTACTCTTCCATAAGCTTCATATCTGGCAGCACCGCAATAACTACGGCATGGTACTTCAGCAATTACCCTTTAGTCTCACCTGGTTCCAATTACACTATGCCCTTTTACGAATCATCGAGCGGTGTCATGCTCACACTGCCAAACGGCAACAGCTATTTCTTCTATGCACCTGAAGACTATCTGAATGCAACATCGATTATTTAAGCAGAAGTTGGATTTCTGCTTTCATGAAGGCACATATTACAAGCAAGAGAGGTTTTTCACATTTTTCTCTTCTTCGTTAAACCACTTCGCTGATTCGCTGTGGTAGAGCATATGATTTCTGTGCAAAACATAAAGTGAAAGGCACAGACAGATCTGCTGCTGATCGCGAAGCTGCAGAGCGGCAGGGTCAGTCTCCGTGACATCGGCATCAGGGTGCGGTAGGCACCCGTTTTTTGGTGATACAATGGACAGAGACACAACAGCAGAAATGAACAGTGTGCCAGAGGACGGGACCGATCCTGCGGACAATGCACAGGGGCAGCCGTCCGGGGAAGCAGACGAACGCGGCGACACGCGGACAGGGCTGGACTTCACCGTCCGCGAGGATGCGCAGGTGCTGAAGAGGGTGGTCAAAACGCTCTTCAGCATTGCGGACGAGGCGATGGTGTGCTTCGACGGGGAAGGCGGGATAGTGATGCCCTGCGTCGACCCTGCACATGTGGCGATGATCGAGTGCACATTCACGCCAGACAGCCTCAGCCTGGGCGGCTGGGAAGTGAGTGAGGGCAGGCGCCTTACCGAACCCGCATACGCCATCGATCTGAAACGTCTTGACGGCTTCCTCTCGCTGCTTGGTGTGAAGGACAGCGTCGCGTTCCGTCCGCTTCGTCTCCGGTGAGGTTTGCTCGGCGTTTCCACGTTCGACGTATTTCATCACGTCATCCCTGGTGATGCGGCTGAACGGCTTGTCAGCAATGCGTGAGAGCTTCCTCAGAACGGCTATGTAGCGCACCTGCCTCGGAACGCTCAGTCCTTCAGCGTTCCTGAACCTGATGTATTCCCTGATGACCTTCCTGCTGGCAGGCAGGACGGTATCGTCCTTCTCAAGCACCCGCATCGCAAGTTCGAGCATCCGGTCGTAGTGATGGATGTCCGCTGGATCATGCATGCCTGAGAGTAAATATCGATTGTAATCTGGACCTTCAGTTCAGTGCGGGAGGAGGGATTTGAACCCACGGACCCCTGCGGGACAGAATTTCCCAAATGTATTCTTAAGTCCTGCGCTGTTGGCCAAGCTTAGCTACTCCCGCTTCATGCGCGGGATAGCCGGGGGGCAATAATTTAATTTGCATGTGCTCACTGCCGATGTCTTTACCGTACGCAATTCTGGTTTCAGTCTGATGATTCATCTGCACTCTCCAGGCAAAGCGTTAATTTACAACCTCCGGACTCAAAGACCGACAGCCAGGTTGTGCAACAATGGTAAAGGAATATGGAATATTCATAAACGGCGAATGGACAGAGAGCTCAAAGAGTGAATTTTTTGAAACATCCAACCCCGCAACGGGGGAGGTGCTTGCAAGATTCGCAAGAGGAACTTCAAAGGACGTAGATTTGGCCGTCCAGTCAGCTGAAAAAGGATTCAAGGTGTGGAAGGAGGTTCCTGCGCCGATGAGAGGCGAGATACTCTTCGATGCTGCGCTGAACATTGCGAAGCATAAGGAGGAACTCGGCAGAATCGTTACTGCGGAGATGGGCAAGGTTCTCAGCGAGGGCAGGGGTGAAGTCCAGGAAGCCATTGACTTTTTCAAGTACATTGCGGGAGAGGGAAGAAGAATGTTCGGCGAAACAACCCCATCTGAACTCCCTGACAAATTCAACATGAGCATACGCCTCCCGAAGGGCCCGGCAGGCATGATAACACCCTGGAATTTCCCGGTGTCGATTCCTTCATGGAAGATGGGTGCAGCACTGATTTCAGGGTGCTCCATTGTGCTCAAGCCGGCGACAGATACGCCGCTTTGTGCAGCGAGGTTCATCGAACTTGTTAACGAGGCAGGCGTTCCGCCCGGTGTCATAAATTTTGTTACGGGCAGCGGCGCCGAAGTGGGCAATGCGCTTATACGCCATCAGGGAATAAGGGCCATCTCCTTTACCGGCGGTGTAAGCACCGGCAGGGAAGTGTATACGGAGGGTGCCAGGAGACTGATACAGGTCCATCTGGAACTTGGTGGAAAAAACCCTGTCATAGTCATGGATGACGCCAATCTGGATATTGTGCTGGACGGAGTTCTGTTTGGCGCATTCGGAACATCCGGGCAGAGATGCACTGCTACAAGCAGGCTGATACTTCACCGGGACATCTATGATGAATTGCTGGAAAGGCTCGTTAAAAGAGTGGAGAAGCTGAAAGTCGGCAATCCGCTGGAGGACGGTATCGACATGGGTCCTGTTATAAACAGAAAGGCAAAGGAGAGCATAATGGGATATATTGAAGTGGGAAGCAAAGAGGGCGGCAGGATCGCAACCGGAGGCAGCTCACTCGAAGGCGGAATATATTCCAAAGGCAATTTCATCCGGCCAACGATTATAGAAACAAGACATGGTTCACGGATCAGCACAGAGGAAATATTCGGTCCAGTCCTTTCAGTCATGAAAGTTTCGTCATTCGGTGAGGCAGTTGAAGTCGCAAACGGTGTGCAGTACGGCCTGAGTTCATCAATATACACGAGGAACGTCAACCTTGCGTTCAGGGCGATACATCAGCTGGAAGCGGGTATAACATACATAAATGCGCCAACAATCGGGGCCGAGATACACCTGCCCTTCGGAGGAGTCAAGAATACCGGAACAGGTGGAAGGGAAGCGGGCTCGGTCGCAATCGAGGAATTCACCGAGCTCAAGAGCATCTTTATCGACTACAGCGATATGCTGCAGAAGGCACAGATAGATACGGAGAACCGTGTCAGGGAGAAGCTTCATACGAACTAGATTCAGGGCTTTCCCACGGATTCTCCCATGGTGATGGCACCGGCAAATATGTGTGCCAGTCTTAGAGGCTCGGGATAGTTTCCTCTCACGATAGAGGCATCCAGCAGCGACTGTGCCTCTTCAATACCGACTCCTGCACAGCTTACATGCAGCTTCCATCTGCCGGTTTGCACCATGATGGTTTCGTGTGCTCTGACCAGTCTGCACCTTTCATTCCAGTCGGCAAAATGTTTTCTGAGAGCCCTCTCCATTGAATCGATGTCAGGCGCCTTCCTTGTCACGGTGAGAACAGGAAGCCCTGTCATGTCGTGTATGTAGTCGAGGTCATAGACATTGAAACCGCCGCATGCTATGCCGTCAAGGAGTATTGCCTTTATCTGTTCCTTCAGCCTCGATCCGTTAACCGCATCACATACGGAAGCGGAGGCATCTCTTCCATCCACAGTGCACTTCGTAACGATTGCGCACTCAACGTATGAAGGAAGCCTTGCCACGATGCCTACAAGCGGTACAGTCCCCTGCCTGAATTCAAAATTCCCGTCGTCAAATGCAGCAATCCTTGTATGACTTTTCATCCTCATCTCACAGCAGCTGCAGGCCGCCTGTTAAAGGGTCAATTTCCATGTTCTTCGCCGGACCGATTCCAAGGCACGTTACAGTGCCGGGAGGAACCTCTGTGAGTCCGGCGTCTGCCACCAGACTTGTCATGAGGCCCCTGGCCCTGGCAGCCTCTCTGAGCAGGTGAAGTTCACTGACTGATTTAACCCTGACAACAATTTTCCTCTGTCCCTCCTTCAGCCATGCGTCAAATATTTTCCTGTTTCCTTCTCTGCATTCTACGGCGCAGCCGACGGCTGCATGTGCCACCTGCACAGCCATTTTGCCCGGTGAAAGCTTGAGATCGGTTCTGACTGCCACGACCAGCTTATACTGGAATCTATCTCCCTGCATCATTTCCGTTTTCTCCTCCCTTTCTGCTGCCAAATTTCCTTCCTATTCCGGACGCTGCTATCATCAGCAATATTCCGGTTACAGCAACAAGTGCGGCGATGAAAAGCGTAAAATCCAGCGCCTTCCCCTCAATTCCGGAGAGGAACGTCATCAGGAACAGTAAAATGATGGAAAGTGCCACGCTTATTCCAACGGATGCAGCGATGAGTTCTGTCACTTCTTTTCTCCATCTGCTGTCTTTCTCCGCAAATGCTAGTACTGCCGCGAGTCCCGGCAGAAAGAACATTAACGCCGACGCGGCTGCAAGTTCGATTAGTGAAGCAGGCATCTGGCTCGAAATGTAATTTAGTTATAATAACAGGTGCTGACTCCTTCCTGCATGCCGGCAGATTTCGAAATGAACAAAAGGGACGGGATGGGCAGGATATGCACACTGCTCACGCCTCACGGCAGTGTGGAAACACCGACGGTGCTGCCTGTAATCAATCCAAACAGAAATTTGATCAGTGCCACTGAGATGAGAAGAGATTTCGGTGCGCAAATGGTGATCACAAATTCATACATAATTGCAAGAGACGGAAAGCTGCGCGAGAGGGCAGAGACTGCGGGGGTCCACGGTCTGCTCGATTTCGACGGCCCTGTGATGACCGACAGCGGAACGTTCCAGGGCCACGTCTATGGCGATCTGGGTATAGACCCGGATGAGATTGTCGAATTACAGCATGCGTTCGGGAGCGATGTTTCTACCGTCCTTGATATATTTTCGGAACCGGATTTTTCACGGGAAAGGGCCGCCGAGGCAGTGAGGGTCACCACAGAGCGGGCATCGAGAGCACTCAAACTGCGCGGCGACCGTGGTATTATTGCATGCACTGTCCAGGGGTCACTTTATGGCGATCTGAGGGAACATGCTGCGAGAGAACTCTCTGCAATCGGTGCAGATTACATCGCAATAGGTGGCATAGTGCCGCTGATGGAGAAGGCCATGTACACCGAACTCGTCAATGTTGTGATGTCATCAAAGAAGGGCATAAGCCCTGCAACTCCGGTGCACCTGTTTGGTGCGGGCCATCCGCTGATTTTTCCCATTGCCGCACTCATGGGATGCGATATATTCGACTCTGCCTCTTACGCCAAATATGCGCAGGACGGGCGGATGATTTTTCCCGATCGCACAGTCCATCTGTCCGACCTCGACTTTAATCCGTGCTTCTGCCCGGCGTGCAGCCGCGTGACGCTTCGGGAGATTAAGTCGGCGGACGATGCTGAGAAGACGGGCATTCTTGCACGGCACAATCTTCACGTCATATTCTCTGAGATACGCATGGTAAAACAGGCGATTCACGAACAGCGTCTCTGGGAGCTTGCGGAGAACAGGGCCAGGTCGAATCCCGGACTGTTTGATGCGTATCTGTCTCTTCTGCACCACCGCTCCTTTATGGAAGGGTTTGAACCGCTATCCAGGAAGTCGGGTATTGGAGTGATCGACGGTGTCTCTCTAAAAAGACCTTCGGCACTCAGATTTTCCTCTATGACCGGTAAACTGAGGGCCGGCGATGGAGACAGTCTGCTTCTGCTCCGTGGAACGAAACCATATTTTTCACATCTCGATTTCTCGATGAAAAAGGAGAATGAGGATGCGGTGGTGGAAACACCATTTGGTCTCATCCCCTTAACGATGACAGAAACATATCCATTTGCGCAGTCCTCATTTGCACTGAATTCGGCGGTCGAACCGGATGTGTCCGGATATATGAGGAAATTTGGCTACAGCCATTTCAGGATGGCGGACGGGAGGTGGAGGAGAAGGGGCAACTCTGTTCCGCCTGGTGCGTATGCGGATATGATAAGAAAAGTGTGTGAATACCAGTTTGGAGCGGGATGTTCAGATGCGCTTCTCGCCGGAGACATCGGTTTTGTCTGTTCCACCAATACGGGTAAACTGCGAACAGTCACCAGAAACGGGAAGCAGATACTGTTCTTCAGAACAGCAGACGGGCTCTTTTCACTCAAAATTGAAGGAGCAAGGCTAATTCACTCTGCAACACGTCCGCCTGAAATGAGGGTCATCTGCTCAGACGACGCGTCGCATTTTGTTTCCGGCGGCAAAAGCCTCTTCTGCAAATTTGTCACCGGAGCAGATGCCGGAATCAGGCCCGGTGATGAATGCATTGTCGTCGACAGCAGGGATACCCTGCTTGCGTGCGGCCGTGCCGTAATGAACAGGGATGAGATGATGTCCTTCAGAAGAGGAGTGGCGGTAGACATCAGGGATTATCCTTCCGCAGCATAGCAGCCGCGGCAACCTCTATGCATGCTATGAAATCATCAGCGGATCGCAGCAGACTCATCAGGGTTGCTGAAGAGATGTGCGCCACTATGGTTTCACCTTCAACCGCCGATTCAAGGAAATCTCCATTGTCAACCGCAACAGCGCTGTGCACTTCATTCGCAATCCTGCCGAGCCTGATCTTCATCTCCATGCTGTATTCTGCCAGATGCATCACCGTTTGACTTCACAACTTCAGGCCGAAAGCTACAGTAAACTCTTCCACCTTTCTGAATTCCCGCAGGAAATATCGTCCTTTGTCTGTTATGCTGTACACAGACTTGTCCCCGTCTGTTTTACGTTCCACAAATCCGCCTTTTTCGAGGATGCCCAGAAATTTCAGGAGTCTGTCGTATGACACGTTGGATTTGTACATCACATGCGTGGGCCTCGCGTCCCCCTCGTCTGCGATTGCGCTCAGTATGTCCGCAAGGATCCTGGGCTTGGATCTGTAACTGCTTTCAGGCAATATTCTTTCTCTCCTGCTGCTCTCTGCTGTGATGCTTCTGCCCTATCGCCATATACAGGA
>DAHXLZ010000295.1 GCA_027365715.1 Methanomassiliicoccales archaeon
TGCACAGATCTTACGCTCTCAACCCCTGATCAATGTTTATTAAAGCACAGAATATCTCGCAGGAAGGGGCCGGTAGATCAGCGGTAGATCGCCTGCTTTGCAAGCAGGAGGTCTCGGGTTCAAATCCCGACCGGTCCATTCTCCAATGTGTGACATTCTCCACTACAGCAAAACTTTTGTACGTGTTCTAGGCTCCAATAATGAGTACAAATTCATTAAAAATGGGGAAGACGATCGCTTCATCTGGTAAATGCCAGATACTGTTAATCCCCGTCATGCTCTGATCAATATTACCAATTTGAATCCCCTGCTGAATTCTTCGGAAATAGAGGGTAATGCTAAGAAATAAGGGATTAGGAACGCAGTTGATCAATCGCCAAGCACACCTGTGATGATGAAATTTTTTTCTTCTCTATACCTCCCGGCTGATTGATAACAGAATTCTGTCTGTGAGTGTTTTCACATACTCCTCAGGGCCAATTTCATTGTCGTTCCACCACATAACATAGCAGAGAAGTGATCCGAAAAATGCCTTCTTGACCGGGGCAACTATAGATGTTCCTGCGAGGTCTTCCAAATTTAAAAACATTCTGTCCATCTCCTGGAAGCACAGTTCTCTTAGTGAAAGTTCAATCTGCTTGTATCTCTCCTTGTTCGCAATGGTCATGAGCAGCAGATTTCTGAGCTCGGGGTTTTTGTATTTCTTCAGGAAGGATACCCCGAAGTCCATGAGGAGTTCCTGGGCACTGCCGTGTCTTCTTCCATTCACGCTGGAGATCTCCTCGACGGGCACTGTCCGAAGAGCGGCTTTCTCTATGAGGTTATCCTTCTTCCGGCTGGGACTGGCTTTTGGCATGACTCCGTTTGAGGTTGGCATAGGGTTTGCGCTGTTCACGCTGGCATTCGCAGTTGGTGCGTTTCTGATGCGCAAGTTCAGGCCCAGTCAGCTGAAATCTGTGGAAATAATATCGCTGGCACTCCTTGGCATAACGACGCCGCTCTACATATTTGCATCGGGCTTCGCAGAGGTCTACACTCTGATGATTATTGACGGCTTCATAACCGGGCTTGTCATGGATCCATTCATGACAATGGCTGGAATGGCTTCAAAGGATCAGTCAAAGAGGCAGGTGGAACAGGCCTCGTTCTCCTTCTGGGTTGCCCTCGCTTTGATCATAGCGCCTTTCGTGACCGGATATCTTCTCGATCTGGGCATCAAGGAGATATTTCTCATATTTGCAGTAATGGCCTTTGTGGCAATACCGTTTGTTGCCTCACTCAAGGGAAAATATTCTCTGCAATATATGGAGGCAAAGGGCCACAAGGGAAGCGCGAGCATAGCTTCACTATTCAAGAACAGGCAGTTCAACTGGGCAGTCATAGCCGCTTTCGCGTACACTATACCGTTCTACATCATATTCTCCTATGGGGTTATCTACGGCAGCGTGCTAGGCCTTTCCGCGACCACGGTATTCTACCTCTTCGCTGCAATGTTTGTCGGCGACGTTGTGACAAGGTTCGTCATAAGACTGAAGTCGCCGATACAGAACAGGAGGCCCTACATGGTCTTTGCCGTGACCATAGCGCTCATCTCATCAATATTCCTTGCAATGAGCTCGCTTTCAGTGGCATTCTTTATTCTGGCATTCCTGATCGCAGCAATACCGGATGGGATCGCCTGGACGCTTGGGATATAGATAGCGAACACCACATTCAAGCCTGAGGAGATCGGAACGTCTACATCGTTCTTTAGCTCCTCCATGATGATAATGTCTGTTCTCATGCCTCTGGTTGGCTACATGTTCTCCGTGAAATATTTCGGTTTCACCACGACGCCGTGGATATTCGCTGCAATAACCGCTGTATTCTTCGTATGGGAACTGGTGCTCAGGCCCGCAAAGGCAGTGAGTGATCAGGGAAGCGCCGCAGTGAAGGCATGAGGTGAAATCATGGCGAAGATACTACTGCTGATTACGAGAGAGGATGAAGAGAGGATAAAGCTTATTTTCCGCACTTTCCAAGATTGTTCAATCCATTTCTCCCTGAGATGTTCCGACAGGAGTGTTACACTTCCCCTTTCATTTTCCTCCGTCCTGACACCAGTGTGCGTTTCTTTGTCCATGCATATCACCTGTTTCCAGTTTCTGCCTGATGTCTCAGAATATCATTTATCAAACCTTCGTATTGCGGATTGATAAAATAATAGCTGAATTTCCGTACTTCCTTCCGTTTAAGGAGCCTTACGTCATACATCTTGCGGAGGTGTGACGTTATTGTTGGCTGCGGCATTCTAAGAGCAGGCTGAAGTTCACAGGCGCATACCTCTTTGTATTTTGAAATGACTGCAAGTACAGCAATTCTTGCATTATTTCCCAGAACACCAAGAATCCTAGAAATATCATCGTATTCTTCAACGTCAACACTTTCAATCTTCCTTATCTCGCAATACCCAACTTCATCACTCATTAGCTCACCTTTATGGAGCCGATTCTCCTTGACACGCTCGGTCTATGCTCTCTTCCCAACTGTAACCATACCAGCAGGAGCATTAAAGGAATCTCAAAAAGCGGCCCTATTGCAGTGGTTATGACGACATAATGATATGCTGAAAAAGCAGCCAGAGCTATTGCAATGCTCACTTCGAAATCCCTAGCAGAAACCGTGAATCCTATAGCAGTGGAGTCAGAGTAATTGTGACCCAACTTTCTAGATGTAAAATAACCTGTGTGAAAGAGCACGAAGTAAAAGATGAGCATCACAATCCCGACCATCCAGACCAGCGAGGGTGTGTTGATTATTCCGTAACCCTCCCCCCAGAATATTACCACTATTGTCAACAATAGTGCGATTGTCTGTACAGATCCAAGGGTGTTCAGCACGCGGGGGAAGTATTCCTTTTCCTGCAGGATCTTCCTTGTACCCATTCCTGCCAATAGAGGCAGAACCAGATAGAGTAATACACTCTCAAGAATTAGGGATGGGCTAACTGTTACCGAAGTTCGAGCAAGAAGATAGACTAGAAAAGGTGTTGTTATAACCTGAATAATCGAATTCCATGCCACGAAGGACACTCCCAACGGTAAGTTACCATGAGCCAAATCTGTCCAGACCATCACCATTGCAATACACGGAGCGACGCCCAGAAGGATTATGCCTACCAGCATCTGTGGAGCAACAACTGTGCTGAGAATGTCTAGATGAACGTAGATCACATACACGAAAAAGTACGCTATGCCTGCCACAAGAAATGGGGCGATTGCGTAGTTAAGGAACACCATCAGCCCCACGGTTCTGATGTTTTTGAGGCTTCTTCCCATGTCATTCAGGCGAACCTTAGCCATTGCTGGATATATCATGAAGAAAAGGCCAACCGGTATGCCGTAAGTGGCTATAGTTGAACTCTCCTGCCTGAAACCAAATCCCAATGCGAGGCCAACTGCGATCGCGACTACTACAAAAACTGGAAAGAGTAGGGTCCCCAACCCAAGTTTCTTTGCAATACCATCGTCTGTCATAGTGATCAAAGCGATTTCAGTACGTTAACGAATTCCGGCATGAATGAGCCGAGGTCATAATGCGTTCTGCCTGTGAGAATCCTGTCAGAAGTCCGGACGAAGGGCGAATCAACGAAAATTGCTCCTGCCTTCTCAATCTCAGATTTAATGGAAGGGTGTCCTGTAACCTCTTTTCCCTCCAGAAGGCCCGCTTCACTGAGCAACAGGGGAGAATGGCACATGGTTGCAAAGTGTGTGCCTTCTTTTGCTATTTTCTCAATAATGTCGACTGTCTTGGGATTTTTTAATAAGTTCTCAGGAGACTTGGCACCAGGGAAAAAAACAAGATCGTATTTCCCGATGGAATCTGAAAGGAGTCTTGTGGGAGTTACCTGATCCACACCGAACAGTCCCTTGTAGGGTCTGTTTTTCCAGGTCAAAATGTCGAATTCTATTTTTTCTTCTTTCAATCTGTAATAGGGGACCCAAAGTTCCAGATCATGATATCCATCATCCAGCATTATTGCAACTTTATTCATACTACTAAATCGTATTGTCATATTAATATATTCGGATATGAAACGATGATTACCAAAGTATAAGGACAAGTTGAGTTGACACAGTATTCGCTTAAAACATTAATCAAATCCCGACCGGTCCATTCCATATATTCAAAAATTTGTAAACAGTATCAAAATACGTCTTTCATACCTTAGGCTTGAATCCCCAGCAGCATCGACTTCAGTTTTTTTTGAGGACTGATCCCTGACTGAT
>DAHXLZ010000297.1 GCA_027365715.1 Methanomassiliicoccales archaeon
TATTTGCTTTTTGAGGTGTGCCTTCACTGTCTCGTAGGAAAATGCGGCTACGACGGTAATAATCCCTGCCACTCCCGACAGCAGGCCATAATCCAGGAAGCCGTGAATATCTATCCCAGTGATTGTCATGTCAAAAAACGGATTCTGAATGGGAGACCAGTTGCCCACCAGAAAAAGAGCCTCCTGCCTATGCGCCGTTACCGAAAACTTGCCGAACAGTCCGCTGTATTCGCTTATAATCTTCAGAGTCTGGGTGTTTCCATTTGCGAATAAAATCCAGGAAGTAGCATTGGCAAAGCCAACCGTTACCGGAAGATCGGAGCTGAAGCTGATGTACAGCGAATCACCGGCAGGCAGGACAACTTCACCTGCGGTATACCAGCCGCTTCGGCCTACAGCAAAGAAAGAATCGCTGGTCAATACGGTCGATGTCTTCACCGGAATGAGATAAAGGGAAACAGCCAGTATCAGGAATATCACACCGAGTACCAGTATATCGTAACGGATGATTCCTTTCGTTGTGCGCTTCATTTCCTGCCACCCAATTTGGAGCGGGCTCCGTCCAACAGATCCGTGAGGTTTGCGACTGGGGGAATAAAACCGTCTCCAAATCTTCCATGAAGCAATGAATTACTTCAACTTTGCCAATCATCTTATTTCAGCCGGCACTGTATTACTTTCTGGGCTGTCAGGATTCTCTTCCTGCTCAAAACCATTTTTTGAATTATGATGCATCTCAGCACTGAAGGAGAGTATAAAGTAGAGCAAATCAATGTTTCCGGAAAAAACAGAGTTGTGTCCTCCTCGAATGACCGATAATTTGTTGCTGCAGTGACTAGGCCGGTAGAGCGACACTTTTCAATGAAAATATCATGACAATAAATCATAGCAATGAGAGCCCCGGCCTGCCCTCATGAAAAGTCTGGCAATCGCTGCTGTCGCCGAATCGATATTGTCTACGGGATGAATGCATTCCCGAGTTATTCTCCTCTCCAAACATTGGCAATCGGAAATCTTACAGCTATTTCACTTGGGCAGGATTGTGCTGCCAGGAAACGATCGAGGAAGGAGTGTCACATTAGATTCGAGGTATCTTATCAATACCGCTGTCTTAAATCCAGAGTCCTGGACCGCCGAACCCCCCACCAAACATACCATAACCCATCATGCCCATCATACCGAGGCCGCCCATCATCATCATTGACCCCATCATGGAGTTCTGTTGTGCTGCCATCTGCTGTTGATGTGCTTTAACATGTGCGTCCAGTTCTGCCTGACTTTTGAAAAGCATTCCGTCTATATCACATATTTTCAAAGTGGGGTCTATCTTGTTTACTATCTCCTTCCACAACCTCTTTTCGAACTCATGGCCCGAATGGAGCTCTGCGGCTGTGGCGATGCCTGCGGTTGCAATGCCCTCAATGGCCGGTATAGCCAGATCTCTCCCCCAAATTCCTGCATGAAGCTGGACTTCAAATTTCCCCTGCGTCCCCGCGATAAGGACATCGACGTCCCTGACCTTCCCGAGCACTATCCTCTCTCTGTTAGACTTCCTTGCATGAATATCCCATAGCTTGTCATTTGCCTCATCTGAAGTTATGGAAAAACCTTCATCGGTCAGAAGTTTGCTGACAAGCGTATGGACTTCTCCCGGTGTTATATCCTTTTCAATAAACCCGTGTTTGATCATATTGTAGCCATGGGTGACCACACTTAAATAGCCTCTTCAGTTTTCATCTCCCGTCGATTTGAAAACCATTCCATTCACACGTGGTGACACCCTTGACGCTTCCTGGTCGGCAGTCCTGTAGCGAAATCGCATCTCTTCACAGAAAGCAGCATAGATACGGCTTTGTTAATCAGAAAAGCACCAGAGGCCACATTAAGTATCTGAAAGGAGATGTTTACGCAGGAAACGATATGTCCGCATCTGGGAGTCGATTATATTTTCCATTTTTTCGAACGAGTGTCCCTCACCCCGGTAGAATTTAAAATCCAGCGGAACGTGCATCTTTTCAATTTTTTCCTTTGCCTGAAGGGACTCCGAAAGCGGGCATCTCGGATCATTTTCACCTGCAATAATCTGCACTGGGGCGCGTATTCTGTCCAGGAAGAAGACAGGAGACGCGCGCCTCAACCTATCTGCGTCCTTCACTGGATCTCCCATATTCTGGATGTCCCAATATCTGAGGTCCTCGCGTTCACTTTCCATTTCTGTGAACCAGTTAAGGAACGGAACGGTCGCCGAACCAGCGCACCATCTGTCGGGATAAAACACAAGCGAGCACATTGTGAGGTATCCGCCAAACGACGCACCCATCACGGCAATTTTATTTCTGGAGGCAAGACCGTTTTCCGTCAGGTATTTCCAGGCACCAGCACAGTCTGCGAGATCGGCGGATCCCATTACAAACCTGTTTGCATCCCTGAATTTCTTCCCGTAACCAGAACTTCCACGGTAATTTGGACAGATGACTGAAATACCTGATAGGACAAAGCTCTGAATCAGCGGATCC
>DAHXLZ010000306.1 GCA_027365715.1 Methanomassiliicoccales archaeon
CAGAATATCCATAACCGATAACCTGCCTGCAGCAATAACCTGGAAAGAACGGGATAGTGATAAAAATCATTGCATCCATGTGTCTCACGTATTTTCACCCGGTGCAATGATTTTCAATAGTGCCGATCGAATCTCATCAGCCCATCGGTGCCTGCAGTGCATCGATACAAAATGCAGAACCGGTGAAACAGATTTCGATGATTAACAGAGATCATCACCACTCGGCCATAAGACTCCCACGTTGACCGGAATCAATTTTGCGGACCGTAAACAGAGAGTTCAGATTCACACAATGACCAGGACGTGTAATTCACGCAAATCTTCCCGTCAACCGAATCTTTTGCATCCGGATGTTCAGACACCATTCCAACCTGCAAAATGCGATTCGACCCGAAAACCTGCATAGACCGGAGCGAGACTTCGCAAGGATGATTTTTTTCCAGCATAAACACAGGCACCTGTAAACAGATGGAGTCCAGATACTCGCATGATTTCCGGGAAAAGATGCATCACGACCATCCAAATTGGGAGTAAGGAGTTTCGAAAAATGTACGGGGCAGGATTAAATATTACAAGGATCATATCGTCAGACATACGTCAGACCGGTGGTAATTTTGAAGCATTACTACAATCAGCCTTTCAGCGAAGAAGACCTTTACAGGATACCTCAGGAAGCTGTCGGTCAGAGCCCGTCGGTATATCAGCTTCCAAGAACCGACAATGCAAAAAAGGTTGGACTTGGTTCGGGGCACAAGCCATACAGCATCTGGAGTGCCGCAAAATATATTCTGATGATCTCACTGATGCTCTACTGGCTGCCGCTTGTAGGGCAGATGATTGGCGGATTCATCGGAGGGAGGAGGGCAGGATCGCCCTGGCGGGCAATCCTCGCCGCACTGCTCCCGGTTATTGTTCTATACGGCATGTCCACGGCACTTAGTACGGGCATAATTCCAATCAGGTTTCAGAATGCCACATTGCTGACATATGTGCTGATAAAAGATGCTCTCGAGAAACTGCCAATAGCCTCGCCATACGTCAGTTTTGCCACAACGTATGTCGGGTCATTCATAAATGAATTGAAAACAGCCGCTTCGTTTAAAGTGGGTAACTACCTCATCACAATAGCATTTGCATATGTGGGCGGAATACTCTCAGATCAGAGCAGGAGGGAACTCGAGTACGTCTCGAGATTCGGCGCACCTACAACCAACATACTTGTCTCCGGTCGTGATGGTGGTCAGCAGTCACCCAGGCAGCACATCAATTTCGCCAGACCGCTGGGAATGCTGAGATCATTTCTTCCGGCAAGGAGGAGAGGGCCGTATGGATTTGACAGCATGACGCCCATTTCGCCCTCATTACCGCCTGGAGGAGGGGCCTATGGCGCAAACAGCACTGGGCCGGCTGTTCCACCTCCGGGAAGGTTCGACGGAATGAGAGCTGCATCTTACGCAGGATATGCTCCACCGGCGCAATATGCCCGAAACGATCGTTACCAGCCACAGCCGAATGTGCCTCCGTGGCAAAGAGCAGGCACTGCAGGCGTTATTCCCCGTGAAAATATCTACCGCCGTGCAGACACTGAGAGAGCGCGTAAGCCGATCCCACGTGCGGAACAGAACACACAGGGCAGAATGTACGCAGGCGCTCCTCAGGTAAAACTCCACAGGGCAACGCAGGGAACAGACATGTCCACCCTGCGGAAAGACAGAATAAAGGCAGAGAGCACGCGCAAGCTTGTGGAAAGAGCGCTGGGAAAGGATTACTTCAACCCGCCGGGAAACAAAGGCACAATGCATGAAAATCACATTCAGGCAAGAGCCGCTGGCGGCTCTTTTACTACGTCGGCGTTAAGGGAAGAGAAGAAGACGGGCGAATGGGATTTGCTTTGAGTTTGACTCTCCCTGAACCCGGTACCAGTGCTCAGTGGTCAGATTGCCCGGTACTGATTTGCTGTTGTGCGGGTTAAAGGCGCCATAGTCCCATGGCAAAGTGTTAAGAGCAGGTAACCTTTGATCTTCTAGGTCACAGAATGTTTTGCTCAAAGTGTAAGTCACTGATGTTCCCGGAAAACGGCAAGTTCAGATGCCGGAGATGCGGCAATGAAGAGAATATGACCAGGT
>DAHXLZ010000308.1 GCA_027365715.1 Methanomassiliicoccales archaeon
ACATTACCCCTCAGCAGCGTGTCCATATCATCGACATGAGACATGACACGGGGTATCTTGTGCTTCGGAATCCCCTCCGGCGATATTGTAATGACTGCAGACTTCTGCAGTGCCATCTCCTCCTTAACGTCAACTTCAAAATGCCTTGTTTCCTTCTGTATGCTTGTCAGAAGGCCGAGCGAGTACTCGAAGAGGTTAGACAGCTGAGCGTCGCCCAGAACCGATTCATTTCTGCCGCAATTGACAGCCACTTCGTAATTGCTTCCGTATTCCAAGAGAAACCTGCCAACACCGGCGTCTATCGAATCCCTGAGCAAATGGACTCTGAAGGCGAGTTCCTCAACGTTTCCCTTTGCAAGCCTGGCGAGATTTGAAAATGCATTAATGAGATTTCCCACTGTTTTTGACTGCGCAATTATATTGTCAATCAGGTGCCTGCTGACCTTTCCCTCAGTTCTGCCCAGGAGCTCTGAAAAGGTGAGTATCGCCTGGTTCAGGTCACCTATGTCGTGCTCCATTATCTTGTTGATTATTTCCAGATACTGGGCATACTCCTGTATCCTCTTCTCCAGTGCATCCCGTTCTGAGATTACTCTTGCACCGTTGCTGGCATCACGAATGGCATCGGGAAGAGAATTTCTGTAGCCCGGTTCCCTGAGAACGAGCTGGACAGTACCCCTTCCAAGGTGGCGAAGGTATTTCGCCGGCTCGTCTGTTACCAGTACTGCAGGAACCGGGGAAGGTCCTTTGAGCAGTATGCCGAGAAATTCTTCCTCACTTTCCTGGAGGAACGGGAGTTCCAGGACTGCGACAGTCCCGTAGTTCAGTGAATGCAGTGAAAGCATCAGAGAGAGAGGAGTTGAAGATGAAACCTGGAATCCGGGAATGGAGGAAAGTGCATCCCGATCTTCAGCATTATCGGACGCGCTTTCACTTACAACTACAACATTAACAGATTCCAGATGAATCACTGTCCGTCTCCAAATGTATCCGGCGCGTCTCTTTATAATTGTTTCTTCAAGGCTCCCAAGATGGAATTTCTTCACAGCCTCTGGCATGGCCCGGTCCTGGCAGGGTGGCGGCAAATCACAACGCACAGCATGCCGTCAGCGCGGCTTCACCGTGGCGCCCGACGGTATACCGGGGTATTTGAGTCTGTAGAGAATGGAATATATGCCATGTTGCCCTCTGCTGCGATTCTCAGGTTCCTTGAGCCTGAGGAACAGGAATGATGTACCGAAACGACCGGCAACAATAATGCCATAAACAATCAGCAGCGACGCGCGCAGAGAATAGGAGGAAAGAAGGAACTGGAGCACATAGCCGCCGGTCAGCGCACCGACGAAATAAACCGCTCCATTGAAACCATTCATTATTGATATGTACTCCGCCCGGTTCTTTTCCGGAGCGATATCCATGAGATATGACATCATCACCACATTCTGAATGGCACCGGCTATCCCGCTGTAAAGTTCAAGGAATGCAAACTCATCAAATGTATTGAACAGTGCGTAGAAGAGGGGGATTGCAGCAAGCATAAGCCTGTTCATGAATATCAGGGGCGTTCTGTCGACCCTGTCCACAACCCTCCCGATGAGGAACTGTCCTGCTATTGTTGCCAAAAGAGCAATGCCTGTCAGAAAAGCTACTGTCGGCAGGTCGAAGTGCATTATTGTGACCATGGTTATTGGAAATATTGGCCATGCCATTGACCAGAAGAAACCCTGCACGTTCATCGCGATAAAATATCTGTAGAAATGGTCATGTCCCTTCATTTCATGGAAAGTCTGGCGGATACCGCTTGTCAGCCTGCTTTTATGCTCCTTCTCCTTCAGCAGTGTTACCAGCACTGCTGAAGCGACATACGACGCTGCTGCCGCAAAAAAAGGTATCTGTATTTCACTTCTGGCTGTGCCGTGGAGCAGGAATATCATGGCTCCAACCGCGCAGAGTGTTCCTATGGAGCCGACATTATTCAGGGTGGCGAGGAAGTGACCCCTCCTGTTTGAGGCCGTGATATCGGCAATCAGAGAAAACCAGTTTACTGTAATCATCGCCGAGACGAGAGAGAGGACTGCGTAAGTCACAATGAGTTCAACAGGCGTTGATACTATGGCCATCATCAGCCAGAGCACTGCCAGTGCGATGCTGCCGGCGAACAGGAAAGGCTTTCTGCGCCCGAACCTGTCGCTGATTCTTCCCCAGAGAAGCTGTCCAGAGTTGGCGATTGAATTTGCAGAAGATTGCAGCCATCCCATTTCTGCCGCGGATGCGCCAATGATTACACCGTAGACACCCACGAACATTGAAGCGGCCGTTGCTCCGAGCGAAATTGCAAGTGTCCTGATCGCAAGGATGACGTCATTTTTCATCAGAATGCTGCCCTGTTTATGGTTCAGATGCACACGCGCCTGCTTCTTAAAAATTGTGTTTCCACTGCAAAATCAGATACGGGGTGTGGAAGCTGCGCCGGCGCGGACAAAACAGATTGCTGTGTTTACCCTATCACGATAAATGCCATCACAAATATTATCGCTATCTGGAAGATGCTCTGACTTCCCGCTATGTAGACATTCCTCATTCCAATCCTGACAACTCTGGCTATGTCTGGTTCAGACTTCCTGAGTTCCCGGAGTATAATGATTTCTGATGGAAGGAGTATAGCGAATCCCTGAATCGAGAGTATTGAAACTATCGCGAGTGCGGCAATAATCAGAGGGGAAGAGAAACTCAGATGCTCCCTCATAACCAGCAAAATCCCTGCGGTTACGGTGACGAACGAAAGCGAAGGCATCATGAAGAGCATAACCGGAACGAGCTTTCTGATAATCTGCGCTCTGGTTTCTTCCGGAACGGCTTTCAGTATTCTCGACATGACCACACCCATGAAAACATCAATACCTGTCCAGAGTGCGCCAGACAGCACGTGCACATAGTTGAGGAAAAGGAGGCTGCCGCTGATCACAGCCAGCAGCAGGGCAATAACTGGAACAATGAGGGTGAGCATCGAATGCACAGACAGAAAGCTTTCAGACCCGCCGCCGCGCGACATATGGGCTGTGAGAACGACTGGCAGATATTTTTATCTTGCCAGATAAGGCGACGCAGGACGACTGTATTGCGCATCAGGCAGGTCCCTGGCGAAGCAGTCTGCCCATTCTCGATGTTTTCGCGACAAGGTATCCGTCGGTGAGAGGCTCGTCAACCACCCGCAGCCTGCCGTCAGGAGCAATCTCGGAAACTCTGTTCCTGCTCTTCGTGACTGTACCGCAAATACAGCTGGTGATACCGGCACGGGAGAGTTTTCTCACGACTTTGGCCGCGCTCTCCTCTTCGGCGGTAATGAGCAGTGTTCCCTCGCTGCTGCTTTCAAGCGGGTCGAAGCCGAACAAATCCGCAATCTGCTTTACAACCGGCTCAATTACGATGTCCCGACTCACGATTGTGAAAGAGAGACCGGACGCCCTGGAAAGTTCGTGGAGAGCGCCGTAGATGCCCCGTTCGCTGGCATCATGCATGGCACTGATGCCATGAACACCCGATGCCACAACTGCATCCGCGACTGGGGAAAGCATGTGGAGCCTGCTCTGCAATCCGCGAACCGCATCCTCACCCAGGTGACGGATCAGTCCCTGTCTGAACTCACATGCAAGGAGTATTGCCGTTTCCATGGCAGGCGATTTAGTCATGATGAGTCTGTCACCATTCCTCATTCCCGAGGGGAGGACGAGCCTTTCCCTCCTGCCCACTGCCATTGAAGTTCCCGCTCCAATTACTGGAGTGGCGCATCCATCGTATCTGCCCGTATGACCGGTGACGACGGAGATTCCGAGTGCCTTTGCCTCGTTGTGGAATGAACGGCTCATTGAGACGAATGTGGAATCATCCAGTTCAGGCGGAAGATTCCAGCTGAGAGCCAGATGAGATGGTGCAAGCCCAGAAAGTGCAACGTCCGAGACAAGCACATGAAAGGCGAACCAGGAGGCGTCTTCAAGTGCCATAAACTGGTTGATGTAGATAGGGTCTGTGCTTATTGCCATTACCCGTCCTCCGCCGATGTTTATAACTCCGACGTCACTTCCGAACATCGGGCCGAGCAGGACGTCACGTCGTGCGCTGCCTGTAAGTCTGGATATTGATCTGAAAAGCCTGTAATCCGCCTTCCCCTGCCTGTTCGTTGCCTGTCCGGCCGTCACCTGAAACCACTCCTGCAATTGTCCGCGACGCTAATGCAGTTACGGATTTAACCTTCATCACATATGTTTTTTAAGAGAAAGGTCAATCGCATCGTATAATGAAGAAGAATGTGTCATCAGAGCTTGCGTTCCACATAAAAGCAACCAGAACCGGCGACATTCCTCTTGAAGTTTACGACTCGCTCTATTATTCCGGAAGGTTCGAACCAATATACAGGATTCAGGGAGACATGGTTCTTGGAGCATACTATAAGTCTCCGGGCAGCAGAGAAGGCAATCTGAGAAAGATAGGCAGGAGGATACTCAGGGAGTTGACAATAGACTTCAAGGAGAAACCTTACGGAAAAGAAGTGAGGATTGAAAACCTGATGCCTGTTTTTGAGGAAGAAGCATCATTTTACCGCGATCCCAGAGTAAGAATCTCGTGCAAATCCATTCTGAATGCGGTTACGGCCGGCGCATCAATAGCAGAACAGGTTAAATTACTGGCAGAGGCAGAGCAGGTCCTCCTGCAAATACACGGGCTGAACAGAATGGAGGAAGCTCGCATTTCTCTGACTTTACACGAAAGCGCCTTCGATGTTACGATGGTGAAAAGCCTGGATGAAAAACTGAAGGAGCGTTCCATCACATGTTCAGTGGCTAAGCGGACATGGAGTCTGAACTTCACCAGGAGCCAGATTGACGATTTAATTGTCCCCGAAATAGTGAACGTTCTTTCCAATATGACCGTTCAGGGTTGAACTGCACCCGGATTCCCGACGATGCTGCCAGTGTCAGGGAGCTTAATTTCGAGTTCAGAAACATGTGCAGTGTTGCCGCCGTATCTGCCTGCAGAGAGCTCAACCTGTACATCGGTCTCCCAGTGGTTGTATGCCGTTCCAGGTCTGGATTGTCCTGCTGTCCTGCCTATCTCCTTTCTGCTCATCTGACTGTCCATGACGACCTCATATGTTCTGTTGGCCGACTGATCGGTCTTCAGAACCCTCGCGATAGTTTCCGAGAGCAATTTCATTGGTGTAACATAAAGGCGTGCTGTTCCCTTTCTGCTTAAAAAAGAGGCAATGCCGGAAGAACCGATATGTCTCAAAACACTGTCGTTCTTGCCGTCCAGCAGAATGCCGGATCTTAGCAGTGTGAAGGATGCGCCACTGTTCATGGCAGATACTTCCATATGCATGCTCGCAGCTGCCCAGCGTGACTCTTCCGAATCGGATAAATTAACGGAGCTTATGCCTACATAGCGGCCCAGATGCTTCGAAGCACACCGGGTGATCAATATGTTGGAGAGCCTTTCAAACGCTTCCAGATTGTCGGATGGAACGCTTCCTGTGTTCAGCGGAGATACTGCATTGACTACATACCTGACACCATCAAATGCCGATTCCGGTATGTCACCGTTCCATGGGTCACAATAGGAAAACTCCACGCCCGGCTTCCGGTCAATCTTATCCTCGTCCTCTACTCGTATCAGGCACCTGATGTTAAATTCAGATCTCAGCAGTTCATAGAAAAGGCTGCCGCCCAGGATGCCTTCGGCACCTGCGACAAGAACCAGATCTGGCGGCTTGATTACCTTGCTGCCGAGCAACTGTGGAACGCCGCACTCCGCCATCGGAGGGCCAGCGGGATGACCGCCCATTAAATTATCTCCCTGATAAGATTCATACCCTGATAACATATAAGTAATTTTTTTAACTCCATGCGCAACAGCCGCCGTAGCATTTAGATGACCGGATTCTGAAAGTGGCTCACTGCTTCCAACTCAGTTCAACAAACATGATAGAAGAATATCCACCGGTTGGTGACAGGCGGGAAACGATTCCCGGCGGCGACAGCATCGAGGCGGGCGTATTCTCTCCGGCGTTGTCAGGGGCGCTGAAAAGTTGAGTGAGTTGAAACAACTGCGCACAGAACGCGGTCCGGATGAGTTGTTCATGCAGGTGGATGATGAGGAAAAATGATAGCGGTCAGCGAGCATCACGTTTTAAATTCAGACATAAGAATAGTCTATCCGGACTTAGTGCATGAGTTCATACACATCTTTCAGCTGCATGACGGCCGGGAACTTTTTGACAGGAAGTTAAGTTACGCTGTTCATCCGGCTGAACTGGAAGCGTATGAGCTTACGGCGAGAGGGGGAAGAACGATAGGAATGACAGAAAGGGAACTCTCTGACTACCTGAAGGTCGATTGGACCAGCGAATGGCGCACAGGAAACTCGCCAGTTAAGCCGGCGTAACATTCTAAATCGAACTCAGACATTCCTGAGGGCAAGTTCGGTGCCCTTAACCATGTTTACAAGCTTGCTGTATGCAGTCTTCCAGGTTCTTGTCCGGAGTCCGCAGTCCGGATTGACGTAAATGAGCGCGGGATCTCTGATTAATTTCGATGCGTGAAGTATTCTGTCGCGAATAAGTGTCGGCGATTCAACTCTGTCGTCATGGACGTCAATTACGCCCAGTCCTACCTCCCTGCCAGCGTTGTATTCCCCAAGAAGCTTCACGACGTCATAGCCGGTGCGTCTGCTGTCTCCGGTCCTGTTGCTGTCTTTGTTTGAAAACTCGAGGACGTACTGGCTTATGCCTGGTGCTTCAAGCAATTCCGGAAAGAGTGATGTATAATCCGTTGAGTAACACACATGGAGCGAAAACTTACAGTCAAAGCCCTTTATTGCCTCATTTATCGCCTGCACAAAATTGACGACCTGTTCCTTGCCGGGTTGAGTGCTGAGTGCCGGTTCATCTATCTGAATCCACCTGGCACCATTCGATACAAGCGACTCTATCTCAGGACGAATCAGCCGCCTTGAAACTTCAAAGAGCAGCTCTGAGTAGGCTTTCTTCTTCAGCTCCCTCGGATCTCCATAACGGCTCTCCAGCCGTTTCTGATAAAATTCATTGAAAGACCAGTCTGTAACCGTATAGGGCCCGGTGAAAGGGACCTTGACTATCCTGTCGGTGTTCTCTTTCGTGAACTTGAACTCACTCAGATAAATCGGCTCTTTCCACTTAATCTCGTTGACCACGGCCGCCTTTCTGTAGTACTTGTTGTCCCATGATCTGACGTGACCGACAAACCTGAACCCTTCGACTTCTCTGACGAGGGCTTCATACATTTCGGTCCGCCACTGCTCACCGTCGAAAACGATGTCGAGTCCCGCGGACTCCTGGAGTTTTATCGCATATATTGCCGACCACTCTCTTATCGCTTCGCGCACCTCGGCTGAATCTTCTGCCCTGAGCAGTTCGAGCAGTCGCTCGTACCCTTCGATCTTCAACTTCGTTCCCCAGTACCTCGCTTCATTGAAATCGTGATCCGGTACGGGTGCACCTCTGTAGCCCAGCACCCTCCAGTTGGGCTTCGCAAGGCTGCCTATCTCCTGTGTCGGATATAATTTATCCATCGCTTTCAAGCCTCCCGGCCGCTTCACCTATTATCTTCATCTTATCCTCCGCAATTGACCTTGGCAGAAACTCCATATCCGCACTTGGAACAATCGCCACGTGTCCGGCATCCCCGAGTCGTTCAATAACCGATTTCGCAAAACTGACGACCCAGTCAACACTTTCAAGAAGGCTGTTTCGCGCATCGAGGCATCCGATGGCGATTCCTTTTCTGGTATCGAAATCCTTCAACGAGGAAAGAGCGGTGGAAAAGAAATCTATGCCTATTACCGACGCATTGAAATCCATTACATCTCTGAAATATCCATCGAGATTTCCAAACGGGAAATGTATCATAACATCACACTTCAATTTCTGGGTTGCGAGGTTAAAAGCATCCACTGCCAGCTCGACATCCGAATGTTCCGGTTTCGTGAAAAAGAGGAACGGTTCAACAAATTCAATCTGGCCAACACCTTTTTCTTCGAGAAACAGAGCAACCCGTTCAATTTCCTGCGCAAATGAGAGAACGCCAGATCTTCTGTCTGGGAAGTATGCATCCTCTGACGCCCTATATAGAGCGTACGGGGCAGGTATAATCACCTTTGCCTTCCTGCCGTGTTCCCAAATCTTCGGAAAGAAGTACTTTATGAGCTTTCTGTGGGATATGCTCGGATAGGAATTAACGAGCGGTTGCCTGTAAAATGTATTGTTGTCAAACCATCTTGTAAGTTGTGGAACACTGTCCTGTCCTTCGAGCAGGTCTACAAAAGGTCTGATGATATCCTGCCAGTAGAACATTGGATCTGAGATGTATGTAAACTGTCCCTGAAGCTGGATCGATAAATCCCTTGCGGCCGCAGCCATTCGCAGCTCATCGAGTTCATCTTCGGTTATTCTGTTTCTGTCTCTGTCCCTCGTACCAGCTATCAGTTCTTCCGTCCTGGGCTGAATGCCAACCAGGTACTTGTCAATGCGAATCATTGTATCACTGCAACGCGCTGATATCTCAGTTTGCTGGCCGTCAGGATTGGCCAAACTGCAGGCGCGATACCGCACTAATGCGGTTACAATAATAATGCTTTTCATTCGCGGCAGTCTGTATTTACATCCGGAAGGGCCGAACGGAATACTAACTCAACGTCAGGAATATGTTTGCGGCAATGAAACCTTGCGAGACGAGTTACCGCATGGACAGTGTTTATCGGGGGGCACCAATCAGGTTTAAATCAATCCTGATTATTAAACAGATTAATGTCTGCAGCCAAGCACGAAGGTGTAATGTTCAGTGACATTGAAAGGGCTTCAGCGATAGTGAGCAGCGTCGTCAGCAAGACTCCTTTTGAGACTTCATTATCATATTCAAAGAAGTTTGACTGCACGGTATACATGAAAATGGAAAACCTGCAGCGCACCGGATCCTTCAAAATGAGAGGTTCATACAACAAGATATACAATTTGAGTTCGATCCAGAAGGAGCATGGAGTGATAACAGCCTCCGCGGGAAATCATGCCCAGGGTGTGGCTCTCTCTGCGACATTGAACGGCATAAAGAGTGTCGTAGTTATGCCGGAGTTTGCGTCCCTTGCAAAGGTAGCTGCAACAAAGAGTTACGGGGCCGAGGTTGTTCTCCACGGTTCATCCTTCGACGATGCACTTGCCAGGTCGCTGGAAATTCAGAAGGAACGTGGAATGACGTTTGTTCACGGATATAACGACCCCCTGGTGATTGCCGGACAGGGTACGCTGGGCATTGAGATTGCAAAGGAAAACAGGGAGCTTGATTACCTGATAGTGCCTGTGGGTGGAGGGGGACTCATTTCTGGTATATCCGTTGCGATGAATGAGCTGAGCCCGCATACCGGAATCATCGGCGTTCAAAGTGCCGCGATGCCTGCTTTCGCAGATTCTCTGAAGAGCGGAAGAATAGTAAAGGGGGAGGCAGGGGAAACAATTGCCGACGGTATAGCGATAAAGCAGCCTGGAGAACTGGCATTTGGCATAGTATCCAGGCTGGTTAAGGCCATCTATACAGTGACTGAAGATGAAATTACAGAGGCTATGTTCCTGCTTCTTGAGAGGTCAAAACTGCTGGTGGAGGGTGCGGCCGCAGCGACGCTGGCTCTGCTCCTTTCAGGCAAGCTGGATGTCAGGGGAAAGAAGGTCGGTCTGCTGCTCAGCGGAGGTAATGTCGACCTGAACCTGGTCAGAAAGATGATCATGAGAGGGATGGTGATGCACAGGAGAATCGCTGTGATTGAACTGGATATTCCTGACAGGCCCGGTGCGATGCGCGACTCTCTCAACCTCATTGCGGAGGGAGGTGCAACCGTCATGAGTCTTCAGGAGAGCTCAGGCAGCCCAACAGAGGTTCTGAATAGATTCCATGCGAGAATAGTCATAGAAGTTGAGGACAGTCAGCATCTGGATAAGTTGATCGATTCGTTCAAAAGGAAGGGATTGAGCTTCCGACTGATCTCCTGAGCAGTCTTAAAGGAGTGCTCCTTTGGGCCATGATGCCTTTCTCGCATCTTCTTCGCTGAGCTGATGTTTCTCCACAAGGTGGACATACAGTTTGAGGGGCGTTTCGAAGCTTTTCTTGCATTGTGCGCATTTCTCCATAGTTCCAATCCTCCAGCAATATTGTGATAATGGGGTGACATCCTCCCCCGAACAAGTTCAGGGCTTCCGAGTGACGTAAGACATTACCTCATCTTTGCATTGATATTTAAAAACCTCCACTTTTTGGAAGGCGGCGGGCGTTATTATCGTCCCCGGCATCCACGCCGGATGATATCTTGCATCACTCGGCGGTTAACGCTTCTCAGGGACTGCTAGATCCCATTGCTTGTTATGGAGGCAACTCTTTGCACGTGCGTGAATTCGAGCATACCCTGCCACACTGAAAGCGGCATGTGCGTTCACAACCTTGAAAAATCATCGCTTTCATCCCTCCGACGAGTTGAGAGGTCTTCCCGCTCGCTTTTATAAACAATCTAATTGCAATAAATCTTCAATTCGTTTATTGCGGTATTGACTGCAGGGTGCCAGGTGAAGGTAGTAAGCCCCTTTCTGTTTCAGGCAGCATTCGACTAATGCGTCCTACCTGCCAGATTTGAGAAATACCGGCCATTTGGACTTGCTCCAGTGGGGTGTCGCCGTTTCATCATATCCCGGGTAATGTCATCGCCAGACGAATCATCCTGCACCCAGGCTGTGTCGTTTCTGCGCCCTTGCCGGGACTCTCGCCCCCCTGCGTTTAAACAGGCCACCTTTCTCTGGAGAGGGGACTTTCCTCAGCCGCCACAAGTTGTGGCTACCGTCAGCTGCCCTCCTTCTCCTGACCCTGTTAATTAACTGCTGCACTGTAATAATCTTTGCGCCCCCATTATGTGGGTCGTGCGTATATGATGAAACATTCGTATCAGATAACGCCGTTCTTTGAGCCTGCATGCCGGAATGCATCGATTGCAAATTTGATGTCTTCCGGAGTGTGCACAGCAGAAGGCATCAGCCTGATCCTTGCGGTACCGGGTGCAACCGTAGGGTATACAATGGGTGATGCGAAGAGCCTCTCATCATCAAAGAGCAGCCTGCTCAGTTCCAGAGCCTTTTTCTCATCGCCAATCATCACAGGAGTTATTGGTGTCTTGCTTCTGCCTGTATCATAGCCCGCATCCCTCAGCCCGGACTTCAGCATTTCTGAGTTCTTCCAAAGGCGTCTGAGCGGCGAATCATCAGACTTCATCAGCTGGATTGACTTCAGGACTGCGGCAGCGTCCCCGGGATTGAGGGCACTGCTGAAGAGGAAAGGACGTGCCTTCTGCTTCAGCAATTCAATCAACTCCGATGAGCCGGCAACGAAACCTCCCATGCTTCCTATTGCTTTCGAGAATGTCCCCATCTCAACATCAACCCGGCCGGCAAGGCCGAAGTGGTCTACAATACCACGGCCATGATCACCAAGGACACCCTCTCCATGTGCGTCATCAACATAAATCATTGAATCTGATTCTGCACCCGCATCGGCAATATCCTTAAGGGGGGCTATGTCACCGTCCATGCTGAATACGCCATCAGTGATTATGAGCGATCTTCGACCCTCTGATCTGTGCGCCTTCAGCTGTTTTCTGAGGTCTTCTGTTTCGATATGTCTGTAAACAACACGCTTCGCGGAACTCAACCTTACACCATCTATTATGCTTGCGTGATTGAGCTCTTCGCTGAAAACAACATCATCCTTTCCGGCGAGCACCGGAATAGTGCCTGAATTGGCAAGAAGGCCACCCTGAAAAACCAGGGAAGACTCCATGTGTTTGAAAGAGGCGATTTCCTCTTCGAGCTTCAGGTGCAACTCTGACGTTCCGGCGATGCTGCGTACGGCACCGGCACCGACGCCATAGGTCTCGATTGCCGCTATCGCCGCGCGTTTCACTTCAGGATGATTTGCATAGCCAAGGTAGTTGTTAGAACAGAGATTCAGTACCTGTTTTCCGGCAATCGTAACCCATGCGCCCTGCGGAGACTGGAGTGTCCTGATCTGTATATATCTGCCAGACTCCCTGATACCCTTCAGCTCTTCTGATATCCACGGATGGCTGTTCATTGCAGCAGCCAAGTAGCCAAAGTAGACTTAAATAAGTTCTCCATGCTACTCCCCGACTGCTGTTTCTGTCTGTCGGAGTGATTTTGATGAAGCGGATAATTGTTACTGGTTCGTGCGGTCAGATCGGTACGGAACTCGTCAGGGAACTGTGCCTGCGATACGGCAGGAAGAATGTGTTCGCAACCGACCTGAGGAAGCCGACGGGTTTCCAGTGCGGGACAATGAGTCTTGATGTCACGGACAGAGAGTCTGTTTTCAGCACGCTTTCAGATTTAGCTGCAGACACCGTGTATCATCTTGCGGGAATACTCTCAGCCAGAGGGGAGGAAGATCCGGAATCGGCGTTCAGAGTCAACCTCAACGGCACCAAAAACACGCTTGATGGAGCAATGGCTTCAGCCACAGAAAGATTCATTTTTCCTAGCACGATAGGTGTGTTCGGTCCCTCCACTCCAAAGAATAACGTTCCTGTGGATACAGTGACAAGACCAATAACTATGTACGGAATAACGAAATTGTTCTGCGAGGAGATCTGTGAGTATTACAGCAGAAAAGGTCTCATCGATGCCCGGGGGATGAGATTTCCAGGCATAATAAGTTACAAAACAGCACCAGGCGGCGGTACAACGGATTATGCCATTGAAATGATACGTTCTGCGGTTGACGGCAAGAGCTACGACTGTTTTCTGAAGAAGGACACAAGGCTTCCCATGATGTATATGCCTGACGCCATAAATTCGCTTCTCGACATAGCGGAGGCACCTGCCTCCAGCCTGATTCACAGGACTGATTTTAACGTAGCTGCGTTTGATTTCACACCATCCGAGCTCGAAAAGGAAATTCGAAAACACTTTCCAGGATTCATATCAGAATACACGCCGGATAAAAGACAGAAAATCGCAGATTCATGGCCTGCTTCCATCGACTCAACATGCGCCGCGAATGAATGGGGATTTAGCCCGAAATTCGACATGTCCGGCATGGTGACTGACATGATAATGAATCTTCAGTCACGGCCAAAAAAGAAGACTAAATTGAATACCTGAGGTAAATCAATTTTAAATTGGATATTCGCTGTGATTTTACAGGTGTATCCGTTTTCCCCAACATGTGTGCCGGCTAGTTTGCATAGAATGTTCCGGAAATTACTGCCGTTTATGTCGAAGCAATCGGTGTC
>DAHXLZ010000343.1 GCA_027365715.1 Methanomassiliicoccales archaeon
GCCATTGCCGAACTGAATCCCTGGTGGAAGGGGGACTTCAGACTGGAATACAGACGACGTTCCATATATTCAGACATGGAGCGTCTTATGGAGCAGCCACAAATCATAGCACTGACGGGATTGAGGAGGACAGGGAAAACAACGCTGATGATGAAGATAATCAGCGATAAACTGAAATCAGGCACAGACCCGCTTGACATGCTGTATTTCTCCTTTGACGAGTTCACCGAATTCGATATCAGAGATCTCATTTCCGCCTATGAACATATGACATCAAGGAGGCTTGGCGAAGGCAGGAAAATTTTGCTTCTTGACGAAATACAGAAACTCAGGAACTGGAATTCCATGATTAAGAGCCTTTATGACAGGTACAAGGGCTCTGTCAAGATCGTCGTGTCGGGCTCAGAATCTCTGAACATCATGAAAAATGCAAGAGAGACACTCGGGGGAAGGTTATTCCAGTTGACTGTTACGCCGCTCTCCTTCAGGGAGTTTCTTGACTTCAGGAGTCTGAAATTTGAACCGCCTGACCTGTATCATAAGGAACTTCTCTCTCAGTACAGCGAGTACCTGACCACTCAGGGCTTTCCAGAGCTCGTGGGTGTTTCGGACAGGTATGTGATAAGAAAGTATCTGAAGGAAAGCATCGTTGAAAAGATCTTGTTCCATGATATGACGGTCATAGCAAAAATTTCGGACGTCGGTGTGTTGGAATCTATCGTCAGTATGATGATGTCGAGACCGGGGCAGATTGTGGAACTTGTAACCCTGTCCAGGCAGATCGGCGTATCAAGACAGACACTGGCCAGATATCTGAAATACCTGGAACAGTCGTTCATATTGCGGAAGCTGTACAATTATTCGGGTTCAGTCAGAAAGATCGAAAGAAAACTTAAGAAGTATTATCCAGCGATTGTCTCTCCTGACCTGACGTACAGCACAGGCGATCTTGAAAGGTCTCAGGTGTTTGAAACATCCATCGTTAATCAACTGCGACCGGAATATTTCTGGCGCGATCCGTACAAGAATGAAGTCGATATGGTTCTGCAGAACTCCGGACCGGTGCCGGTTGAAATCAGGATGCATAATTGGAATCCGGCAGGAGTTCTCAAATTCATGCAGAAGTTCAATGTCACAAAGGGGTACATAGTTACCGCGGATGTGGAAAATCATTTTGAGCGCGGAAGCTTCAGCGTAGAAATTCAGCATGCGTTCAGGTTTCTCATGAACAGGCAGGCTGAAACCGCCGATGTGGGCGGTAGAGAAACATAGGCGTTCAACCCGACGGATGGAAACGCATGAGAGGTGGCCATCAGGATTGGCGAAGTGCTGCAGACAAATTCAGCGCTTTCTGAGAATCATCACAGAATGGCGTTTCCATAATTAATTGGCTCATGAGGCATTGTTCCCCAAGCTGCCGGCCCTTAACGCTTGACGAGCATAAAGTGCATAATGGTAAAACCAGCAAAGGCATTGCAGTCTCCGAACTGACATGGTACTGATGGTTAACAAAGCCACAAGATCTCTTGCCTGCAGTATATCAGGCACTATGCCTGCCATCTATCTGAAACCATAGGCGTGCACGAACTCGCCATACCTGAAATTAAATCAAAAAATGAAGCGTATGCGGTTCATGCAATTCTGAGACCGGGTTCAACGTCCTGATCAGGGTGCAGCAGTATGACTTTGCCATCTCCGACAGGTACGCCAAGAACCAGAACCTCCGATATGAAATTGGCTATCTGTCTCGGTTTAAAGTTGACGACAGCAACCACATTCCTCCCTACGAGGTCCTCCGGGCTGTAAAGGGACGTAATCTGTGCGCTGCTCTTTTTGACGCCAAGCGGTCCAAAATCTATTACCAGTTTGTAGGATGGTTTTCTCGCTTCAGGAAAGGCAGTCGCTTCAAGCACTTTTCCGGTCCGGATGTCCACCGACCTGAAATCCTCAGGCTCAATTTCATCTGTCATATGAAAACATGGAACACACACCGATACTTCAAGAATTCTTCAGAAGTGCTTACTCCACAATAACAGCGGAAACTGAAGTTTCAGCACTCATAATATGCTGAACCGCATGCACAGTGATAGAGAACTCTGATAACCTTGCTTTGCAATTCAATATGACGTTTCATTTCACTTCCGCAAAATCTGCATGTCAGGTAAAGGCTTCCCGGAACCGCTCCAGCTGCCATAGCGCCCTGTTTGGATATAATCCTGAGCACACGCTGTATTGAGCGAATAAAACACAAAGAGAATAAGGAGAGTTTGAAAACGACTGTAGAGCGTCAGTTGATTACGATCCGCAGCCGCATCCGCAACCGCCGCCGCCGCAACTGCAGCCTTCGCCATTGCTGACCCTGGCGTTTGGGTTGTTTATCGTAAAGCCGCCGCCTTCGATTGACTCCACATAGTCAATTTCGGTGCCTTCGAGATGGTCTGCGCTTTCCCTGTCAACGACTATCTTCACTCCGTTCTGTTCAAGCTGAATGTCCTGTGAAGGATCGGCCTTTTCATCGAATGACATTCCGTACCTGAAACCGTGCTCTGCGGCTGTAAGGTATACCCTGAGAAGCAGGTCTTTGTTATCCTGCTGAGCAATCAGCGACCTGACCTTGTCACCGGCCTTTTCAGTCAATATGAGACTGACCATTTTACTGCACCTTACCGTTCGATTGAGATTGAACTATTTAAGCATTGAGTGACTGTATGCGCGAATTAGGCTGCAATGGCCACCGTCTCATTGTGGCTGGTCAGATGGAAACCGGAGTGAGGTTATTATGGAGGTAGAATATGCCGGGGAGCATAAAAGCACACCGGGATGATGATAACAGTTGACCGACAGAAGAAAGCGGAGCGGGAAAGAGAAGTCGAAAGTATTTGGTTTCGAGACAGATCAGAAAGTTCATGTTCTGATTGAGATGTCCGGTGTTGACAAGAATACATTAAAGATGTCAATCAGGCGTTCTGCTGAAAAGCTGTTACGGTCCGGTGTATCAACAGCCTCACTTGGCACTTTCAGGGTTGACGCTTCGCCGAAACCACCGGCACTCTCTGTTTCATTCAAGGGCAGGACTCTGTTCAGCGTTGTGACAAACCCCCCGCCTGGAAAGAGAGGATATCCGACCAGGCTTTCTGTTTCCGATGGCAGCATGACCATTCCATTTGAAATATCAGAGGATGAGGGGATATATGGTCTTGGCGAATTCTTTGGTGACATAAACAGAAACGGGCACGAACTCACGGTAAACGTGAAAGATGCTTTTACGCTACCCAATGACGAGACGTATGTCACATACCCTTTCTTCTGGAGCACAAGGGGTTATGGCATATTTGTCAATACAACGTCGGCGGTCAGATTCGATTTCGGGCGAAATTTCAAAGGTACCGGTGACATAGATATTGAAGAGGGCGAAGCGGACATCTACATCTTCCAGGGCAGGCCGGAAGAGATTATTGATGCTTACTGGCGCCTCACAGGCAGGCCGTCAATTCCTCCTTTATGGTCGTATGGCCTCTGGATGAGCCGCTGCTCATACAGGAATGAGAAGGAGCTGCTAAGCATAGCCGGGAAAATCAGAAGGAAGGGACTGCCATGCGATGTGCTGCACCTGGACCCTGACTGGCTCAGGCGGCCCATACCGTACAGCATCACAGAGATGCTGAAGGGCAAGGGAGTTGACCCTTCGTCCTATGGCGACAATTACGGCATACCGGGTGTGGTACTGGACAGAGTTTCCAGAGACTATCCTGAAGAAATGAAGAACATGGGATTTCCGGGTGAGGGATGCACGTTTGAATGGAATACTGAGCTCTTTCCCGACCCTGAGGGAATGATCAGAAAGCTGCATGACATGTCGTTTCGCCTTTCGCTATGGATTAACCCGTATGTTCCCAGAGGGTCAAAGGCGTTTGAATATCTTCTTGAAAGAGGTCTGTTTGTCAGTGACAGCAGCGGGGTTCCAATAGCTGAATTTGACAGGGTCACTCATGATTTCGGCACCGTGGACTTCACCAATCCGGACGCCAGACAGTGGTATGCGGACAACATCAGAAAGTTGTGTGATCAGGGAGTGGACATATTCAAGACAGATTACGGCGAAGGAGCACCCCGGGCAGGCGGGTATTATGGTCTTGAGGGCAGGAAAGCCCACAATGCCCTTCCCACACTCTACAATGAAACAGTCTTCAATGCAGTGAAGGAAAAAAAGGGGGAGGGCATCGTCTGGGGCAGATCTGGAGGTTTGGGCATACACAGATTTCCGCTGCAGTGGGGAGGTGACCCTTCCTGCACATCAAGGGATATGTATGCTTCGCTCAGGGGAGCTCTTTCCTATTCGCTCTCGGGCGGTGCGTTCATGAGTTTTGACATAGGCGGTTTTGCCGGTGAGCCCGACCCTGAGCTCTATGCGAGATGGTCACAGATGGGATTGCTGTTTTCACATTCCAGGGCACATGGTACGACACCCAGGGAGCCATGGAATTTCGGCAGAAGAGCTGAGGCCATATTCACTGAGTACGACATACTGAGGTATTCACTCATACCATACCTCTACTGGCAGTCGGTAAAATCGGTAAGTGAGGGAAAGCCGCTTGTCAGAGCTCTCGTGTTCGAGTTCCCGGAGGATGCGTTCGTCAGGAGCATACAGGACGAATACATGCTCGGCGAAACCCTTCTCATAGCGCCGCTTGCACGCGGAGAGGAGAGAACCATTTACCTTCCGGATGGGGTATGGCAGGATTTCTGGACAGGCAGAAAGTTGCAGGGTCCGTCGCTGGTAGAGTACACTGCACCACTGGAAGTGATTCCGGTATTCGTCAGGCGCAACTGCATAATTGTACGGTCTGACAGTAAAGCTGAGAATGCAGATGAGAAGCTGTTCAGCAAAATGACCGTTAGCATTTATGGCAGCAGCAGGCTGCGCGAGCTGAACTTCGGCAGATACGGTTCCATCATATTGCGTTCAAAGAGAGGGAAGCTTGAAGCCTCCGGAAAAGGACTTCTTTCAGAGTCGAAGATTTCTGTGAGAGTCATCAGATAGACAACTATTCGAATATACGCTCTGCAGCATCCGCTTCAACGCACTCACTGTGAAGAGTTTGCACTCTTGCAGCAGATGAGAGCCGAAGCGTGTCGGCCTGTTCTGTCAAGACTAATTACGATGAACTGTGTAAGGGACGGTGTGCATGACAAAAAACAGGAAAGTGTAACAGCCCGTACGGGCTGTAATGCGGGGCGCAAAATTGTTTCCACCTACAGGCTGCAGTTCACCCCTCAATTTACGTTCAGGGACGCAATGGTGGTTATAGACTGCCTGAAAGAACTTGGAGCGACAGCAATCTACTCTTCGCCAATCTTCGAGGCGAGACAGGGAAGCGGACATGGTTATGACGTCACAGATTCTTCAAAAATCAGACACGAGTTTGGCACGCTGGAAGAATTCACGGCACTGTCAGAAGCTGTGCATCTGGCCGGCATGAGCTGGCTGCAGGGGATTGTGCCAAATCACATGGCGTTTGACCGCAGCAACAGACTTCTGAGAGATGTTCTCGAGAATGGCCGGTCCTCCGCCTGCAGCGGCTGCTTCGACATCGACTGGGACCATTATTCCCCGGGACTCAGTGGAAAGGTTGCTGCTCCTTTTCTGGGATCAGGTTATTATGAAGCGCTTGTAAAACACGAACTGAAGCTTGTTGTGGATGATGGTGTCATGGTTGACTACCACGGCTTCAGGCTTCCCCTTTCTGCAGCGACCCACAGAAACTTGCTCGACGATATAAACGCGTTCATGCCTTCCGGAGATGCTGTTGCGCCTTCTGAATTCACAGGATCCGGCAATGACAGCTCTGTCAGCGCGGTTGAAATATTCAGGAAACTGATCTCGAACAGGAGATTTGAACGAAGCGCCAGGCAGGCTGTTTCCGAAATCAACAGAAATGTCGAGAAGGTTGATGCAATACTGTCGGAGCAGCATTTCCTGCTTCGATGGCATGGCAGCGCGTCACATGAAATCAACTACCGGCGGTTCTTCGCCGTCAATGACCTCATTGCCGTGAGGGTGGAGGAGCCGTCAGTGTTCGCTGAATTGCACAGCCTCACGGGTGAGCTTGTCAGGAAGGGGCTCATCGACGGTGTCAGGATAGACCACATTGACGGCCTCTCTGATCCGGCGGAATATCTTCGCAGATTGAGAGAGCTGACAGGTGATTGCTATGTTGCTGTAGAGAAGATCACGTGCGGGAACGAGCGCCTGAGAAGGAAATGGCCAGTGGAGGGTTCTACAGGATATGACTTCATGAGCTGGACAAACTCATTGTTTGTGATGCCGGAAAGCAGCGAGCCAATGACAGACACATACAGGAAATTTACGGGATACTCCGGAAGCATTGATGAAAATGTGGTTAAAACAAAGAGGAAGGTTGTGCGGACCCTGCTGGACGGGGATGCCGCAAATGTTTCACTCATGCTGCTTCGCTCCATGAAGGACAGGAAGTACGGGAGAGATATCACACTGAGGAGGCTGCAGGAAGCTGTAATTGAACTCCTGGCACATATGGCGGTTTACAGGACCTATTTCAGCAGGGGCTCTTACGATGAAGAGGACGTCGTGAGATTCAGAGAAACGGTGAAGAGCGCTTCAGAGGCCGCGCCGGAACTGAAGACCGAACTGAACGCCCTGCTCTCACTGATGAATGATGCCGCAACGGACACATCGCTCCGGATTCCGCTCATGCGGCTGCAGCAGCTTATGCCTGCGGCTATGGCAAAATCCGTTGAGGACACATTCTTCTTCAATTACAACGCACTTGTCTCGCTGAACGAAGTGGGCTCAGATCCCAGGGAGTTCGGTCTGATGTCCATGGAGTTCCATGACAGAATCGCTGAACGGTTCAGGCAATGGCCGCATTCCATGAACAGCACGTCAACGCATGACACAAAAATGGGTGAGGACCTCAGATGCAGAATCAGCGTGCTGTCTGAAATACCGGAGGACTGGGAAAGGAATGTCCTGAGCTGGAGAGCAGCCAATAACAGATACAGAAAAAAACTGAAATCAGGATTGTGCCCGACACCCGGCGATGAATACTACATCTATCAGATTATTCTCGGCTCTAGGCCTCCTGAAGGGAGCGGGAGGGAGTGGAGGAAGAGGCTGAAAGCGCACATGGTGAAATACATGAGAGAAGGCGGCACGAGTACTTCATGGGAAAAACCTGACCTGGCATATGAATCGGGCTGCCTGCAGTTCATTGAAAAGATGCTTTCGCCCGGAAACAATCATTTCACGAAATCCTTTGACCGCATGCAGCGCAAAGTTTCATTTCATGGCTTCCTGAATTCGATGTCAATGGTAACACTCAAAATCATGTGTCCCGGTGTTCCAGATACCTACCAGGGTTCGGAGAGCTGGAATTTCAGCTTTGTGGATCCGGACAACAGGAGGCCCGTTGACTTTAATTCACTGAAGGAGCGCCTGCAGCGTTTAAGCAGCAGAGTGGATGGTCATACCGCAGCCGAACTTGCCGCCCGGTTCCAGGACGGTGCTGTGAAGACATATCTCACACGACTGCTTCTGAGATTGAGAAGGCAGGAGAGCGACCTGTTCATGGACGGTGAATACATTCCACTGAAGACAGCGGGAGCGGGAAAGAACAATATCGTGTCGTTTGCCAGGAAGCTTGGAGAGAAATGCGCTGTTGTATCGGTCCCCCGTTACACAACCGGGCTGACCGGAGAGGGAAGAAGGAGCCTCTGGCAGGGGAGCTGGAACAGCACTATTGTGCTCCTGCCTGCAGGCTTCCCCTCAGGGTTCAGTGACATATTTACCGGCAGGAAACTCAGCACAGGGAAGAAGAATTCGGCAAAAACCCTCATGGTCAGAGATGTTCTGGTCGACTTTCCGGTCTCGGTGCTTGTCTCGGGGATAGATTACAGGAACGGCTGAAGATGGTGATTCTATATGGATTTCGATGACCTGACAATCGGTGCGGAACTGGTCGACGGCAGTAATGCCGCCTTCAGGATATGGGCGCCGGGGAAGAAGGAAGTTGTGCTGCGGCTCGGGGAAGGCAGAAAGGTGCCGATGGAAAGAGAGGAAAGAGGCTTCTGGAAATGCTCCGCCGCACTGAAAAACACAATGAGATACGGCTATGAAATCGACGGGGAGGGACCCTTTCCCGACCCTGCCTCCAGATGCCAGCCCGATGGTGTGCACGGACTCTCGAAAATTGTTGACACCACCGGATGGATGGGAGGCGATGACGGATGGAAGGGCATTGCGCTGGGCGATTACGTGATTATGGAAATGCACGTGGGCACATTCACCAGGAATGGCACATTCTCTGCGGTGGAGGAGAAGCTTGATTATCTTGCAGACCTCGGCATCACTGCACTCGAACTCATGCCGGTCGCGCAGTTCTACGGAAGCAGGAACTGGGGCTATGACGGAGTGTACATCTACGCGCCGCAAAACAGTTACGGCAGCCCGGAAGAACTGAGACATCTGGTGAATGCAGCACATTCGAGAAAAATGGCCGTCGTGCTCGACGTCGTCTACAACCACATCGGACCTGTCGGGAACTACCTGCCCAGGTACGGACCGTTTTTCAGCGACAGGTACAGAACACCATGGGGAACAGGACTGAATTATGACGGACCCGGTTGCGATCCTGTGAGAGAATTTGTGCTCTCAAACGCAGTATACTGGATGGAACAGTACAGGTTTGATGCACTCAGGCTCGACGCAATACACGGAATACTTGACAGTTCGCCGAAACATCTGCTCAGGGAAATGGCTGAAAGGGTCGATGCACTGTCGGCTAAAACGGGCAGGAGGCTGCATCTGATTGCAGAGAGCGATCTCAATGATCCGAAGGTTGTCAGGGCGCGTGATAATTGCGGTTATGGCATTTCAGCACAGTGGAATGATGACTTCCACCATTCCATTCATACAGTGCTTACAGGCGAACTCGGCGGTTATTACGAGGATTACGGCAGTGCCGGCTGCATTCTGAAGGCAATGAAAGACGGTTTTGTTTATGATGGTGCATACTCGAAGCACCTTGCAAGGAGGAGAGGTTCATCTTTTGCCGGCATGCCGCGGGAGAAGCTTGTCGTTTTTTCACAGAATCATGACCAGACCGGCAACAGGGCACACGGCGACAGGCTGAGTGTGCTCGTGCCGCCGGAAAAGCTGCGGTTTGCTGCCGGCGCGGTTCTGCTGTCTCCGTTCACCCCGATGCTCTTCATGGGGGAGGAGTACGCAGAAGAGGCACCGTTTCTCTTTTTCATAGATACGGATGACAGGAACTTCGCAAACACCGTCTACGAAGGGAGGAAGAAGGAGTTTGAACGGTTCCACTGGAAGGACACACCTGAGCCGAACAGCCCCGAAACATTCGAGCGGACAAAACTCAGATGGAACACGGCAGATGAGAAACCGTGTCAGATGATTCGGCTTTACCGCGACCTTCTCGCACTGAGGAAGAAATACGTACTGACACTCAGAAATGATTTCAAATGCAGCATGCACGACGGCATCATGCTTCTGGAATACGGCGGAATGATGAGAGCGCGATTCAACCTTTCAGGGACAAATGCGCGCGCTGCACTTGAAGGGCAGTGGAATATTGAGCTGAATTCGGAGTGGAAAGAGTATGGGGGCAGCTGCAACAGGACTGACTCAGAACTCATGCCCTTTTCATTCACTGTTGCCGTTCACTGATTTCTATTTCCCCTCAGTATGGCGGCTCCGCCTGCATTCACTGTGAGCTTCTTCCAGTCCATAGGAACAGGATAACGGTGCTGATTAGCCTCCTCAGAATCTATCAGTATTTCCTGTGACGACCAGTCTGCCGGAATGGTAAATTCCACCGGCGTCCTTTCGGGATTGAACAGCAGCATGAGATCATCCTCCAGCACCTCTTCGCCCTCATACCCGATGTCCTCAATCCCCCTTCCGTAGAGCAGTGCGGCTATCGCAGTGGTCCCCGAATTCCACGCTTCCCGGCCCAGTTCGCTGCCGTCCGGTTTCATCCAGATTATGTCCTTGATCAGTGTTCCGGGCATCGCGGCACCCCTGAAAAACTTTCTTCTGCGCAGAACATGGTATTTCAGCCTCAGGTGTATCATCCGCTTTGTGAAATCCAGCAGCTTTCTGCTCTCTTCATCCATATTCCAGCTGTACCAGCTGATTTCGTTGTCCTGACAGTATGCGTTGTTGTTTCCCTTCTGTGTCCTGCCGATCTCATCGCCGCCGAGCATCATCGGAACACCCTGAGAGGTGAGCAGTGTTATCAGAAAACTTCTCATCCTCCTCTGCCTCATGACATTTATTTTCGGATCGTCAGAGGGACCTTCGGTGCCAAAACTCTCACTGATGTTGTCATCCGTGCCATCCCTGCTTTCCTCCAGATTGACCTCGTTGTGCTTTCTGCTGTAGCTGACGAGGTCATGCAGTGTGAAGCCGTCATGGGCGGTGACGTAATTGATGCTTGCATTTGGCCTCCTTCCGTCGTTTTCATACAGGTCCTGGGAGCCGGAGATGCGCGTCGCAAATTCACCAAGGCTGTTGAAGTCGTGCCTCCAGTAATGCCTCACGGCATCCCTGTATTTGCCGTTCCATTCGGCCCAGAGGATAGGGAAGCGGCCAACCTGATATCCGCCGGGACCGACGTCCCATGGCTCGGCAATGAGTTTGACGCGTGATATCACCGGATCCTGATGTATAACATCAAAAAACGACGATAGCCTTTCAACCGCATACTGTCAGGACAACGAAATCAGCTGGTACAGCTGGAATATGGATGAAGAGAGCAGAAAGCTGCTGGATTTCACAAAGCGGATGATACACCTGAG